>DATHVY010000142.1:0-14049 GCA_035461045.1 Planococcus sp. (in: firmicutes) | reverse complement strand
ATGGCCGGTACTACGGCTGCAAAAACGGCCGATCCGCAAAATACGCTTGGTCAGGATGCATTTCTGAAAATCCTCATTACGCAGATGAAGCACCAGGATCCGATGGAACCGTTGAAAGATACTGAATTTATTGGCCAGATGGCACAGTTCACCAGTTTGGAACAGCTGACAAACCTCAACAAGACGATGACGCAATTCGTCAGCGGCGCCAGCAAAGGGACATTAGCAGATCACGCGAATCTGATCGGCACGTCGGTCGACTGGTCGTATGAAGTGGATGGCCAGTTGGAATCAGGACAGGGAGTCGTGAAAGCTTTATCGAGCAAAAACGGTGAACTGACAATCGAACTTCTGGAAAGCGGAACGAAAATCCCGCTCACGGCAATCAACCGGATTGAAATGAATGCAGATACGCAAAACGACAAGGAGATTGTCTGATTCCTACTGGGATACGGGCAATACTTGAAAGGGGAAATTTAAATGTTACGTTCAATGTACTCGGGTGTGTCAGGTATGAAAGGTTTCCAAACGAAACTGGATGTCATCGGTAATAATATTGCCAACGTCAATACAATCGGCTACAAAAAAAGCACGATCAACTTCCAGGATCTGTTGAGCCAGAATATGTCGGGCGGAGGCGCTAACCCGATGCAAGTCGGTCTCGGTTCAATGACTGGGGCGATTAATGTAAACCACAATGCGGGATCTTCCATGACAACAGGTGTTGGCACGGATGTGGCGATTATGGGAGACGGATTCTTCATTGTGCAAGATCCGGATGCTGCAGGACAAGATGGCCAATACTTGACGCGAGCCGGCAATTTTACGGTAACTGAAGATGGGCGTCTTGTTACTGCGCAAGGATACAACGTGCAAGGCTTTCCTGCTGGAGGAGGAGGAACTGGTCCAATTACGATTGATCAGGGAACATATAATTCATTCAGCATTAACCGGACAGGCGAAGTCATTGGGAAAGAACCTAATGGCGATGAGACCGTTCTTTATAATCTTGCAATTTCAAATCCTGAAAACCCGACCGGCCTAAGCAAGTTTGGTGGTTCCCTGTATGAAATGACTGGAATGGCCAGCGCAAATGGCATCAACCCTCAGACTGTGGCAGGCGCAAACACATCTGTAGCAGCAGGCATGCTTGAAATGTCAAACGTTGACCTAACGGAAGAGTTTACGGAAATGATCATTGCACAACGCGGATTCCAGGCAAACTCGCGCATAATCTCGACTTCTGATGAAATTCTTCAGGAAGTTGTCAACTTGAAACGATAATAAAGGAGGGCGGCCTGAGGGAAGCTGAACTTCCCTCGATAGGCGCTTAAAATGATCCTATTAACGAAATTGAATCAGACGCCGTTTACCATAAATGCGGTTTATATCGAAAGAGTCGAAGCTACACCGGATACAGTAGTAACACTGGTGTCGGGGAAAAAGATCCACGTGCTGGAACCTGTCGCGGAAGTCATGGACAAAGTGACAGCCTATTACCAGCAGATCAGTATTTTGCCGACCATCCAAAAGCCCGGCTCGATGGAATGAGGAGGATACATCCATGGTAGAAAATTTAACAGACGAAAATATAGATGCCATTCTTTCTTCCATAAAAAAAGACGAGCCTGTGCCTTATAAGTTCGGCAAAGAACGTCCAGTGAATAATTACGATTTCAAAAAAGCGCTGCGATTTTCACAGGACCAGATCCGGACGCTGACGCGGATCCATGAAAACTTCGCCCGCTTGCTGACTTCTTATTTTTCCACACAGCTGCGCACATACGTTCAACTTACAGTAACGGGAGTCGAGCAATATTCATACGAAGAATTCATCCAGAACATCGAGAAAAATTCCTTGCTAGGTGTGTTTGAAGCAAGCCCGCTGCCCGGCAGCATGGTGATGGAATTCTCTCCGGATGTTGCGTACGTCATGTTCGATCGACTACTCGGCGGCCAGGGGAATGCATTGAATAAAACAACAGATCTGACAGAAATCGAAACGTCCATCATTGAGCGGGTGTTCGTCAAGGCGCTGGATTGCTTCCAGGAAGCCTGGGCATCGGTCATACGCTTGTCGCCTTCTTTGAAGGAAATAGAGGTGAATCCTCAGTTTCTGACAATGTCACCCCCGAATGAAACGGTCATTATGGTTTCGCTGCACACGAAAATCGGTGAGGTCGAAGGAGTCATCAATCTCTGTCTGCCCCATCTGGTGTTGGAAAAAGTGCTGCCGAAACTGTCGGCGCGTCATTGGCTCGCCAATCAGACAAAAGTGAAAGAAAGTCACGAAGTGGTTGCTTTGGAGAAAAAGCTTCAAAGTACGAAAATGAGCGTCAAAGCGGTATTGGGCCAGTCTTCAATCAATATTGAAGATTTCCTGAATCTAAAAAATGGCGATGTTATCCGTCTGCAAGAATCCTATACGGATCCCGTATCAGTGCGCGTTGATGAAAAACAGAAGTTTTTTGCTCAAGCCGGGATTTCCAAAGGCCGTTTGGCGGTTCAAATTACAGAAGTTCAAACGCAGGGAGATGGCACTGATGGTAACTGGTAATTTGTCTTCAGATGAAATAAACGGCTTATTGAACCGGGGCGAGAAGGAGGAGAAGAAGATGGCGAATACGTCACTTTCCACAATCGAAAGCGAGGCGCTGACTGAATTGTTCAGCGTAGCTCTGGGCAGCTCTTCAGCTGTCCTGTCTTTATTGCTGTCTGAGCAGGTGGCTGTCAGTTCACCGAAATTGGCTGTAAAGCCGCAAGCGGAAATGATGGCACAAACCCAGTCGCCATTCTTTGTGCTGCTGGGTGAATACACTGGCGGCGTTTCCGGCATTCAATTCCTTTCGGTGAATAAAGAACAGGTGCACGCGCTGACGGCCATGGTGGATCCGGAAACCGCAAGCGATGATATGGAACGGCAATTTGAGGTTCTGCAGGATATCGTTCAGCAGATGTATGCATCCGTTTCCTCAACGTTCTCGGCATTATTGGAATTGGAAGTGTCCCATTCCCTGTCCGGTATGGATCTCGTTGAACTGCGGGAAGATTTTCCAGCAGCCAATTTTACAACAGAAGAATGGTTTGTCGAAGTCGCATTTCAGTTAAAAGCACAAAACGGCCAACATGCGGAATTCTATATGTGCATTCCGGTGCGTCTGGCAAAACAAATGGCGGGTATCCTGACTGATTCAGGAGAAGAGCTGGAGGAGATACAAGGTATGCAATTTGAATCGAATAACGAAAATAGTCAGTCTAATAAAAAAGAACGAACGGCTGTATCTCCAAACATCCAACCGGTGCAATTCTCAAGTTTTGATGAGTCGGCAGCAGCCAACGCCGAACCAAATAACCTGAATATGCTGATGGATATTCCGCTTCAGGTAACCGTGGAGCTGGGGCGCACAAAACGGACAGTCAAAGAGATTCTGGGTGTTTCCCAGGGATCGATCATTGAGCTCGACAAACTGGCGGGTGAGCCAGTCGATATTTTGGTTAATGATAAATTGATCGCCGTGGGTGAAGTTGTAGTCATCGATGAAAACTTCGGGGTCCGCGTTACCGATATCCTGAGCACTGAAGAACGCATCTCGAAGCTTCGCTAATACCTTTACGTAAGGAGTCTACAAGCTTGATCCAAAAAATGTCTGTATACAGTATTATGATGATCCTGCTGCTGGCACTGTCGGCAGTATGGGCACCATCCGGCGAAGCAGCGGTCGATCCGAAAGTCATTGACAGCTATGATAGTGACCAGCCGGCGGTCGAACAGCAGGAACAGCCTGCCCAAGCGGCAGCACCGGAAGAAAAGAGCTTTATCGTGGTGATTGGCCAATTGATCTTTTATACATTATTAATTGTCTTCATGATTTACGGTCTGATCAAATTTCTCGCGATGAAGCAAAAGAACCTCCAGCCCAACCAAGCTGTAAAGCTGATGGGCGGAACAGCCTTAGGAAATAATAAATCCCTTCAGCTTGTAAAAGTGGGAGGACAGATTTATCTGATCGGTGTCGGCGATCAAGTGACGTTGATCAAAGAATTCACTGAAGACGATGAAATCCATGGAATTGAAAAAGACTTGGATACCCAGGCTTCGCCTTTACTTCCGAAGACGGTAACCAGTTTCATAAAAGAAAAGGTCGGCGGCCATTTGGAAAAAAACCCGTCCCAGGCAAAAGGATTTGAGCAATTATTCAAGCAAAGCCTCGACAAGCAGCGCAAAAAGCAGGACAAGCTGAAGTCGGATCTGGAAAATCAACAATCGCGGGATAAAGAAGGGCGTTCGTTATGATGGATTCTCTTCTCCTGCTCGTCAATATTCCAGGAATCGATTTCGGCAACGAAAACCCGGAAGACGTCTCGACCACCCTGCAATTATTATTTCTGCTGACGATTCTGTCGATAGCACCGGGGATCCTGATCCTGATGACCAGCTTTACCCGGATCATCATCGTATTATCTTTCGTCCGGACGGGGCTTGGAACGCAATCCATGCCGCCGAACCAGGTGCTGGTGGGGCTCGCACTTTTCCTTACCTTCTTCATCATGTCCCCGATTTTTCTGGAGATAAATGAAACGGCTCTTCAGCCTTATTTGGATGGTGAGATTGGACAGGAAGAGGCGATGGATTCAGCGGCTCTTCCGATGAAAGAGTTTATGGCGAAACATACACGTGAAAAAGATCTGGCGTTGTTCTATAAATACGCTGGCTTGGAGAAGCCGGAAAGCATTGCGGAAATCCCACTGACTTCGCTGATTCCGGCCTTTGCCATCAGTGAATTGAAGACAGCGTTCCAAATAGGCTTCATCATTTTCATCCCGTTTCTGATCATCGACATGGTCGTGGCCAGTACGCTAATGGCGATGGGAATGATGATGTTGCCGCCGGTAATGATTTCATTGCCGTTTAAAATCCTGTTATTCGTACTGGTCGACGGCTGGTACCTCATCATCGAATCGCTGCTGCTTAGTTTTTAGATATAAGTTGGACAAAAGAATCAGCTTTTACATACGCTCCGTCCTGAGCCGCGCCTTTGCTGGGTGATTAACTTTGGTGGAGAGAGTCTCTAAGATATGGAGCAAAACAGACGCCCAGGGGAGCAGAAAAGGCGTTGGCTTTCCAACGTCGTTTCGACGAAGGGCGAGTTCCTTCAGTGCTCCTGCATCGCTGCGCTGCATCGTCACAAAGACTTAGCCTCGCTTGCTTCGGCTAATGTCTTCGAAGCTGTTTTGCGGAATATCGGCTATTAAGATTATCAATTCAACTTGCATAGTTAAGGAAGGAAGAACTCAATGACTCCAGATATGGTAATCAAACTGGCTGAACAATCGATTTACACAATTATCATCATTGCGGCGCCGATGCTGCTGGTTGCGCTTGGTGTCGGTCTTATGGTCAGCGTATTCCAGGCGATGACGCAGATCCAGGAACAAACTTTGGCATTTATACCAAAAATACTGGCTGTTTTCGTTGCGCTGGTCGTTTTCGGTCCGTGGATGCTGACGACGCTGCTGGATTACACGCGCAATCTGTTCCAAAGCCTTCCGCGAATAATCGGATAGGGAGCCTGTAATGAATTCTATTTTAGAAGTATTGCCATATTTTTTGCTGGTACTCATCCGGTTTACGAGTTTCTTTCTGATCGCACCGATTTTCTCGATGAAGGGCATGCCGACCCAATTTAAGATTGGACTCGGAGTTTTCATTGCGATAATTGCCGTATCCACGCTGCCGGCTGAAGAGCCGATTGTGCTGGATGCTTATTATTCCTTAATGATTATAAAAGAAATCGGCGTTGGCCTGGCGCTAGGATTTACGGCGGCGCTGCTCCTATATGCGGTGCAGGTTGCCGGAGCCTTCATCGACTTTCAGATGGGCTTCGCGATGGCCAACGTATTGGATCCGCAAACCGGAGCACAGGTGCCTATCATCGGCAATTTCAAGTACATGATGGCGCTCCTGTTTATGCTTACGGTAAATGGCCATCACATGCTGTTGGACGGTGTCATGCACAGTTTACGGCTGTTTCCGGTGGAAATGACCGTTTTCGCTTTTGACGCAGGCGACCTAGCTTCTTTTATATCGGCATTATTCGTCCAAATGTTTACCATTGCTTTACAAATTGCTTTGCCGATTGTCGGTGCACTTTTTCTGGTGGATGTAGCCTTGGGGATATTGGCAAAAACCGTGCCCCAATTAAATATTTTTGCAGTCGGTTTTCCTGTGAAAATCTTGGTCGGCTTTGTGCTGCTGTTGCTGACGTTGCCCATCTTCTTCTATCTTTTGCAATTTTTATTTGAAAAAATCATGATGAGCATGGCGCAATTGGTCAGGTTGATGGGAGGGACATAAGTGCAGAAACGACTGATCCTCGATCTTCAGTTTTTCGCGGGCGAGAAAACCGAAAAAGCGACCCCGCAAAAAAGGCAGGAGTCAAAACGCAAAGGGCAGGTTGCAAAAAGCCCCGAGGTTGCTGCAGCCATGATTATGCTGGGCGGTATCCTGTTGCTGTACTTTACAGGCGGCTGGATGCTCGAACAGATTCTTGGGATATTTCGCGTCAACCTGACGCAATTCTTTAACTGGGAGCTGACGCCGGCTTCTACCCGAACATTGCTTGAACAAATGGCGTTTGAAGGTTTTAAAATCATGGTCCCGATGGCGTTGATCGGAATGATTTTCGGATTTTTGGGAAATTACATTCAAATTGGACCGATTTTCTCGGCAGATCCTCTTATGGCTAAATTTGAAAGAATTAATCCGATCAAAGGCGCAAAGCGAATTTTCTCGGTGCGTGCCCTGGTGGAATTGGCGAAGTCATTGCTGAAGATTTCCATCATCGGAACGGCAGCCTTTCTTGTTTTATGGTTTGCGAAAGAAGAATTGTTCCTATTGTCCCAGCAAAGTGTGCCGCATGCCTTGAGCTTTGTTGGCGGACTGGTCATCAAACTGGGCCTGACCGCTTCGCTCATCTTGTTATGCCTGGCGGTGCTGGATTATATCTATCAGAAACACGAGTTCGAAAAGGGAATCAAAATGTCCAAGCAGGACATAAAAGATGAATACAAAAAATCAGAAGGCGACCCGCTCATCAAGTCGAAGATCAAAGAAAAGCAACGGCAGATGAGTATGAACCGGATGATTCAGGATTTACCCAATGCGGATGTTCTAATCACGAACCCGACGCATTATGCAATCGCGATCAAATATGATGCCGAAACGATGGAAGCCCCGCAAGTTATTGCGATGGGGAAAGACCATCTGGCACTGAAAATTAAAGAAAAAGCGAAAGAACTTGATATTGTGATTATGGAAAATAAACCGCTCGCCCGCGCTCTCTACGCACAAGTAGAAGTCGGTGACTACGTGCCGGAAGATTTGTTCATGGCCGTAGCTGAGGTGTTGGCATATATCTACCGTTTGAAAGGCAAGATTAGTTAAACATTCACGCAAGCACTAGGAGATGGGAACAACTTGAAAATCAGAGATTATGCAGTCTTAGTATCTGTACTTATGGTCGTCGTCATGATGGTCATTCCATTGCCGCCATTATTACTCGATTTTTTGATCATAATTAACATCAGCCTTGCCATGACAATCCTGCTGGTGGCAATGAATACGAGAGAAGCCCTGCAATTCTCGATTTTCCCGACCTTACTGTTGTTGACGACGCTGTTCCGTCTCGGGCTGAACGTTTCAACGACACGGTCGATCCTGACCAATCAAACCGGCGGCCAAGTGATTGAAACCTTTGGTTCGTTTGTGGTCGGAGGCAGTGCCATCATTGGTATTCTTGTCTTCCTTATTCTTGTCATCATTCAATTCTTGGTCATCACGAAGGGGTCGGAGCGGGTTGCGGAAGTTGCCGCTCGCTTTACACTCGACTCGATGCCCGGCAAGCAGATGAGCATTGACGCCGATCTTGGCGCAGGAATGATTTCCGATATGGAAGCAAAAAACCGCAGAGAAAAAGTCAGCCAGGAAGCGGATTTTTACGGGGCCATGGATGGCGCCAGTAAATTCGTAAAAGGGGACGCCATCGCGGGGATTATCATTACGATCATCAACATCATCGGGGGATTACTGATCGGGGTTATGGTCCACGGCATGTCGGTCGGCGAATCAGCCAACTTATTTACGCTCATGTCCATCGGGGACGGTCTTGTGAGTCAGATTCCTGCGCTGTTGATTTCAACTGCGATGGGTATCGTCGTGACGCGAGCTGTTTCTGATGGCAACCTGGGATCGGATATTACGAAACAGCTTTTTGCCTATCCGAAAATGCTTTATGTGGTATCCGGAACTTTAATGATGATCGCTTTCCTGACACCGATTAATCCTTTATTGATTCTACCAGTGGCAGGCGTGCTCGCCTTTGCCGGTTATCGAATACAGAAAACATTGAACGCGGAAGAGAAGTCCGAAAAAGAAGCCGTTTCCGGAGACGGCAAAGAAATTGAAGCCATGAAAAGTCCGGAAAGCGTCATCGATCTGCTGCATGTGGACGCCATCGAATTTGAATTCGGTTATGGCCTGATCCCGATAGCAGATAAAAACCAGGGCGGCGATCTTTTGGACCGCGTCATCATGATCCGCCGTCAATTGGCAATGGAGCTTGGAATCGTGGTGCCGGTCATCCGCATCCGCGATAATATCCAGCTCCGGCCAAATGAATACATCATCAAGATCAAAGGGAACCGCGTTGCAGCGGGTGAAATCATGCTCGACCACTATTTGGCGATGAGTCCGGGAATCGACGATGACAGCATCGAAGGCATTGAAACGATTGAACCGGCGTTTGGCATGCCGGCGCTGTGGGTCAATGACAGCATGAAGGAAGACGCCGAGATGGCCGGATACGCCATCGTCGACCCGCCTTCTGTCGTGTCGACGCATCTGACAGAAGTCATCAAGCGCCATGCCCATGAATTGATTGGCCGCCAGGAAGTCAAATCGCTGATTGAAAACATGCGCGAAGCAAGCCCAGCCGTTGTTGAAGAGTTGATTCCAAACTTGATGACCATCGGGGAAGTACAGAAAGTGCTGATGAAACTTCTGAAAGAGAAGGTCTCCATCCGCAACCTGCTGATCATTCTCGAAACGCTGGCGGATTATTCGTCGCAAACAAAAGATACAGATATTTTGACAGAATACGTGAGGCGCTCACTTTCGCGTCAGATTACCCTGCAATACGCTCCGCAAAGTGAAGCCCTGAAAGTCATCACAGCGGGAGCCAGCGTTGAGAAGAAATTCGCGGATTCGGTGCACCGTTCGGATCAGGGCAATTACTTGTCGATTGATCCCGAAACCTCACAGCTGATTTTCCAGAAAATCTCGGAACAGGCGGCACAACTGCAACAGACCGGCGTTCAGCCAATCTTGCTGACATCACCGGCCATCCGCATCTATATGCGCCAGTTTATCGAAGGTTTTGCACCGGATCTCCCGGTGCTGTCCTATAACGAACTCGAACCGAACATTGAAATTCAGAGCGTCGGCGTCGTCAATATCAGTGGAGGAGTAAATGTCTGATGAGATTAAAAACATATATCGTCCAGAATGTCAGTGAAGCGTTGCCGCTGATCAAAAGGGATTTGGGAGCTGACGCGTTGATCCTGAATACCAAAAAAGTGAAGGTTGGCGGCTTTATCGGGTTTTTTCAGAAAGAGAAGCTCGAAGTCATCGCCGCAGTGGAAGCAAAGCCGAGGGAAAAGAAGGCAGTGAAAACGGACACAGCCGAACCGGCCGACGCAACTCCGGCAAACCAGCAAGCAAACATGCAATATGCGCCTAATACGGGGGCACGGCAGGACGCTCCGGATGAACGCCTGACAGGAGATTTGATCAATGAACTGAAAGGCATCAAGCAATTCATGATGCAGTCGATGCAGGAAGACCATTTGCCGGCTGCTTTAAAACCGCTGAACCAGCGCTTGAACAGCCAGGAAGTGACGAAGGAAATCCAGTCGGAGGTCCTGTCGAAAATGATGTTGATGATTGGACAGCAGCCCGATATTTCCACTGCGCAGATCCGCAGAATGGCGAAGACGGAAATTATCCGGCTGATCGGGTTGCATCAGCAAAAACCTTCCGCAAAGAATCCGGAAATCATCTGCTTTATCGGACCGACGGGCGTTGGCAAAACGACGACGATTGCGAAAATCGCCGCGGACCTGCTGCTGCGGGAAGGCAAAAGGGTCGGACTGATTACGTCGGATACATACCGCATCGCCGCAGTGGAACAATTGAAAACTTACGCGGGCATCCTGAACATCCCGATCCAGGTGGTCGATTCAGCGGATGACCTGACCCGCGCGATGGGCGAACTGGCTGCGTGCGACATCATTCTGATGGACACGGCCGGCCGCAATTACCAGCAAAAGCAATACATCGACGATCTCGAAGCGCTTTTGGCTGATAAGAACAAGATACAGATCAACCTGGTGCTGAGCCTGACTTCCAAATACGAAGATATGAGAAAGATCATCGACAATTTTCAAACCATCCAAATGGATCAGCTGATTCTGACAAAGCAGGATGAGACCAGTTCTTCAGGCGCGATTTTGAATCTGCTCTATCATTACTCCATTCCCGTTACTTATATTGCCAATGGCCAAAACGTTCCAGATGATATTTTAACGGCAACTCCTGAGTTGATCGCAAACTTTGTGCTAGGGGAAGATGACAATGATTGATCAGGCAAAACAGCTGCGGGAAAAGATGCTGCAGAAAAAAACGAAAAAAGAACGCAGACAGACGCGCACCATCGCCGTAACGAGCGGCAAGGGCGGTGTCGGCAAATCGAATTTCGCCCTGAATTTCGCTTTGAGCCTTGTGGAGCAGAACCGCAAAGTCCTGATATTCGACGTCGACCTGGGTTTTGCCAATGTCGATGTGCTGTTGGGGCGTTCACCGGAAGAGTCGATTGCGACGATGGTCGAGAAAGATTTATCCATTTGGGACATTATCGAAGAGGGGCCGAACGGCTTGCTGTTCATTTCCGGTGGGACTGGGTTCAGTGAAATGTTCAAACTCGATGAAGCGAAGATGAAAAAATTCTTTGATGAGCTTAGTGAGATCCAAGGGCATGTCGATTATGTGATTCTTGACACTGGCGCAGGATTATCGGATGAAAATCTGCGCTTTATCTTGGCATCGGATGATGTGATTCTTGTCACCACCCCGGAACCGACTTCAATCACGGATGCCTATTCCATTGTGAAAATGGTCCATGTAAAAGATCCGAATGTCCATATGAAACTTATCATCAATCAATGCACGACTGAAAAAGAAGGGCAGCAAACTGCGGAGAATTTCCGTCAAGTGACTCAGCAATTTCTGGGGAAAGAGATTGGCACTTTGGGCTTTATTCCAAGTGACGCGAATATCCCGGCAGCTGTAAAGCTGCAGATACCGTTTCTGCTGGCATTCCCGAATACCTATGCTTCCCAGGCGATGAAAAGAGTGACAGGTGAATTTCTCAACTTACCTGTTCCATATAAGCTTGGCATCAAAGGGTTTTTATTGAAAATGCTTTTTAAATAAACGTGCCGCGGCATCTTAAAAATGGTGGTGAAACGCTTGTTGAATGATAAATTATCAAAAGAAGAATTGGAATACTGGGAAGGCTGGCAGCGGGAACGTGATCCGGAAGCCGGAAATTATCTCGTCGAACGTTATATGCCCCTGGTGGATTACGTGATCCAGCGCTTTATGATCAGCCTGCCGAAAACAGTGGACAAAGATGACATCCGCAGCCTGGCTTACGGCGGGCTTCTGGACGCATTTGATAAATTCAATCTGAAGCGGGACCTAAAATTTGAAACCTATGCTGCGTGGAGGATCAAAGGCGCCATCATCGATGGTCTTCGCCATAACGACTGGCTGCCGCGTTCTGTGCGCGAAAAGGTCAAGAAAATTGAGAAGGCCTACGCCGTCCTTGAACAGGAAAATAATCATTCTGTGACTGATGCCGAAGTCAGCAAATTCCTCGGCATCACTAAGGCTGAGCTCAATAAAACCGTGTCGGAAGCGGCATTGTCGACAATGATCTCCATGGATGAAAATCCTTACGAAGACAATAATCAGGTAGGTAAATATAATATAGTTGGAAACGGCGAAGCGGGATCTCCCGAACGCCGTCTTTACGAACAGACCATCAAGGAAGCATTAGCTGCAGCCATCGGACGTTTGCCTGAAAAGGAAAAAATCGTCGTTTCGCTGTGCTATTTCGAAGACTTGAAGTTGACGGAGATCGCGGAAGTTCTGGGAGTTAGTGTATCCCGTGTATCCCAATTGCACTCAAAAGCGATTTTGCGGCTGCATTCGGCCACGCTTTCGGTCCATGAATATTATTAGGTTTTGGATGTTACGGAAAGACAGGTGATGACCATGGAATGGTTGCTGATTGGACTGATTTTATTGGCGATAGCAGTGAATATACGATCGTTTATGGTGTTGAAGCAATTCCAGAACCAGCGCAAAACGATGCTTGAAGATGCGGAAGCCGTCAATTTGAGCATGGAAGAGTTTGTGGAGAAGCTGGAACAGGAAAATGAGGAGCTTTACAAGCGGCTCATCGAGCATATCACTCAAAAAGAAAGCCGGATGGAAGAGCGGCTGCGTGAACTGGAGCAGAAAATTGGCCAGGGTCCTGCTGCCTTATCATCGGAATCGTTGCCAGCAGCGAAAGGACCAAAAGCAAAAGCTGAGAAACAAAAAAAGATGCCCAAGGCCGCAGAGCCGGTAGTTGATTCGGAATTGCCGGAAAATGAAAGGATCGAACAATTGCACAAACAAGGTTTTTCAACGGCCCAGATTTCGAAAGTAGTCACGGCAGAACGCGGCGAAATAGAATTGATCATCAATATGTTCAAGAAGAAACAAAGCTATCAAAAGTAAGGTGGGTGACAGCGATGCGCATCGAAAGCCAGACAAAAATTCCGGGTGACCGAATCCAGAAAAACGCAGTGGAAAACAAGTCCATCGATTCTTTTGCCAGCGTCATGAAAAAATCACAGTCGAAATTGCAACTGGATGCTTTGCATCAATTGATGAGCCGGGTGGACGCCCAAGGAGAAAAGCTCGGGGAGCAACGGACCTTTGAAAATTTGAGGGAATATAAAAATCTTGTAAAAGAATTTATGAGAGAAGCCCTAAGTTTTGGCCTGCAATTATCGGATAAACAAAGCTTTTCTCCCGGTGGTGGCATGAAAAATCATCAAATAGTGGAAGTCATTGACAAAAAATTGATTGAACTTCAGGACGAAGTGTTAAATAATGAAAGGGACGGCTTGGATACTCTTCAGTCAATCGGAGAAATTAAAGGCTTACTGATTAATTTATACATGTAAAGGCTTTGTCTGAAGTTGAAAAGGGTCGATCCCGCTCAATTTCCCGCTTTTGCATCGTTTTAAAAGAGAGAGAAGATTGAGGGGGAGAAGGAAATGAGCGAAAATCGACGCGAATTTTTCCGTGTAATTTTTCATGAATCGGTCAATGGCAAAATAACCCGCCTCGGGGAAGCACCGTTGTTCATCAATGTTGAAAACATCAGTGTGAACGGAATGAGGTTTACGTCACCGGTGAATATTTCAATGAACGAAAGAATGGAATTCGGTTTTGAAATACTCGATAACGCATTTTTAATTGAAGGGACCATTGTCCGGAAAGCGACGAGAAATGACAGAGTCGAATACGGTGTGGGCTTTAAGATCGACCAGGAAACAGCATCGGAATTATTTAAAATTCTTAATTATTATCAGATCCGCCAAAGAAAAGGCTCATACGCAGACTGACTGTATCCAATATAGAGCTTAACTGTCCCACATCGAGGAAAAGCTGCCGCCGCGAAAATTTCGCGACGGCAGCTTTTTCTATAGATTGGAACTAATAAAAAGATGATATTATGGTAAAATCTATTATAAGAAAATTTCGAAAATTTATTATCGAAAGGAGAGTAAAGATGAAAAAAACATCCACGATTGTACTGACGATGGCGAGGAGGTTTCATGCCAGTCCCGATGACGTATTTAAAGCCTGGGTCA
>DATHVY010000141.1:0-3456 GCA_035461045.1 Planococcus sp. (in: firmicutes) | reverse complement strand
TCCGCTGAAGTTCAGCGCTCCAGTTGGATGGAATGTGGCATTCAAATAATAACCAGCATCCCCCCTTGGAGCCGTTAAATTGCTGTAAGTGGCCAGATCCCAATCTCTGTTGGCAGCCATGTACTCTTCCGGAATTTCGATTTGCTGAATCGTGATCTCGATGCCCAACTGTCTGGCATCGGATTGAAACACTTGGGCAATCAGCGGTAAATCCGCTCTTGCGCTGTATGTAAGCAAGTTCAAGCTCAACGGTTCGCCATCCTTTTCCATAACCCCTTCTGCGCCGGTATATCCGGCTGCTTCCAAATGTTCTCTGGCAGCATCGATTCCCTCCGCTTTATCAGGGTAATTCGGAGCAAAAGAAAAGGAATCAGGAAAAGGTCCGGACGCAACTTCACCATGCCCTCTTAGGATGGTATCCACAATGGTCTGCCGATTGATCAAAGCATCGATCGCTTTTCGGACGTGGATGTCCTGCAAGGCCGGCTTTTCCAAGTTCATCGTCATTTGATGCACTCTGAACGTGGAAGTCGACTCCACCGCCACCCCTTCAACCGCATCAAGTTTTTCCAAGCTCTCTACTTCCGGACGGAAAACAATATCAGCGCCTCCGGATTCCAAGGCCAGTGAACGGGCATTGGCATCTTCATTGAACGAAAATCTTGCGCCGTCCAATTTGGCTGCACCGTCCCAATAATCTTCATATCGTTCCAGATCCACAGCCGTACCTGGTGTAAAAGAAGCAACCTGGAAAGGACCTGTCCCGACAGGCTTGTTAATGATGTCCGCTTCTGTCACATCGATGATACTCGTGTTCGGATGCACCAGTTCAGAGGGAAATTCCGGAAAAGGCATTTCCGTTTCCACTGTCAAGGTATGGCCTTCCGCTTCAATCGACTCAATACGCAATGCGTTTCGGATGGCAACATTTTCTTCCATTGCCCGTTCCAAAGAAGCCTTGACCGCTTCCCCGTCCATCTCATTGCCGTTTTGGAAAGTCACCCCTTCTCTCAGTTGGATTTCCCAAACCTGTCCATCTTCACTGTCCCAGCTTTCTGCAAGCCATGGCTCGATAGTCAAATCTGCATCATTCAAATGAACCAAGGTTTCGGTAATTCCAGCCCGCAGAGGAACATAGCTGCTATCCACGTTAGGGTCGAGCGAACTTGTCGCAAAATTGAACAGCAAATTCACATGTTTTCTGTCATCAGCTTGCCGTTCCTCAGAACATGCCGCAAGCAAAAGCACCATCCCTATTAAAAGGTGAAATTTTTTCATTTTAATCCTCCATTATCTTATAGATCCCTTAACTCAAAACTATTTTAATTCACGAACAGGTATACCCGCTTGTCATCCGAAGCACCGGCAGTCTGCGAGAAGTGTTCAGTATAGTCAATCCACTCCACCCTGCTGCACCTTTGTTCAATTCTTTC
Organism: Planococcus sp. (in: firmicutes); assembly: GCA_035461045.1. Classification (GTDB taxonomy): domain Bacteria; phylum Bacillota; class Bacilli; order Bacillales_A; family Planococcaceae; genus Planococcus. The sequence goes on along the minus strand of DATHVY010000141.1, from coordinate 2,023 downwards.
ATTCAGTTCCGTCTCGATTCCTTCCATCTCTTTCATCACCTGTCTGACCGGCATATCCAAATAGCGGCCGGCGAGTTCGTAAGGCGAGTGAACGACCAGCAAATGCCGGAACTGATCCGCTGTTTCCGCTTGCTTTGCAAGCAGGTCTTCATGCTTGATGATGAATTTATACAGTTTTTTCTTCTCCTGGGACAATTTCTCCACTTCGCTTCTCAATAAAAACTCCATTAACCGTTCATTCATGCTCTTCACCCCTCCAATTAGTCACGAAAAAAAATGCAGCCGCCCTCATAAAAGAGAACGGCTGAAAATTGATTTACCAGCTGGATTTTTTGACACCTGGAATCTGTCCTTTATGCGCCAGTCTGCGGAATGCAATACGGGACATGCCAAATTTGCGCATATACCCTCTCGGTCTGCCCGTTACTGCACAGCGATTGTTCAGGCGTGTCGGGGAAGAATCTTTCGGCAGTTTGTTCAAGCCTTCCAGATCTCCTGCTTCTTTCAGTTCTTTGCGGCGTTCCGCATATCGCTCCACCATTTTCTGTTGTTTTAACGCTTTTGCCACTTTTGATTTTTTCGCCAAGTTGTTTCCTCCTTAAGTGTAATAATTACGATTTGATTGGGTGCAAAAAATTTTTATTTGGTTTCTCTATGCAGTGTCACTTTCTTTAAACGCGGACAGTATTTTTTCATTTCAAGGCGCTCCGGATTGTTGCGCTTATTTTTAGTCGTTGTGTAATTGCGCTCCCCTGATTCTGTGCATGCTAATGTAATATTTACTCTCATCATGTATTCCTCCTATTTTATCCTTCGATTTGAAAATCCGGCAATGGATCGTAAAACGCGGTCCAATCTTCTTTCATTTCTTCTGGCGTCAGCAAGCAGCTGTCCAAGCTTTCGATAATTCCTGGGCGGTCCATGGCGATTCCGATCAGCACCAGTTCCGTCATTTTCACTCCATAATCCAAATCCCATGCCCCGGCCCGTTCGATGCCAAGTGATGGTCCGGCTTGAGAGAGCAACACCGCCACATTATCCCGCGTGGCGAGCCATAAGAAACCTTTCGCACGGACAACTTCTACCGGCCACTCCAAAATCCAGCTCATCAGCCGTTCGGGGTGAAAAGGCTTTTGGCTTCGGTAAACAAAGCTCGAAATTCCGTACTCTTCTGTTTCCGGAACATGCTCTTCGTTCAACTCCTTGAGCCAGCCTGCACCTTGGCTTGACCGTTCCAAATCAAACAAGCCCGTGTTCAGCACTTCTTTCAAGTCCACTTTTGAATGCGCTGTTTCGATGATACGCGCCTCCGGATTCAACTTCCGCAAAACACCTGTTAACTCTTTCCGTTTCTCTTCCGCGACCAAATCCATTTTGTTCAACAGGATCACATTGGCAAATTCAATCTGGTCAATCAGCAGATCCGCGATTTCCCGGATGTCTTCATCATCTGCGGCTTGTTTGCGGTCCAGCAACGTTTCACCGGAAGCAAAGTCCTGCCAAAACCCAATGGCATCCACGACGGTCACCATCGTATCCAACTGGCAGATTTGAGATAAATCGATATCCAGCGTTTCGTCCATATAACTGAATGTCTGTGCCACAGGCATTGGCTCACTGATGCCGGATGATTCGATGACAATGTAATCGATTGAGCCCTGAGCCGTCAGTTTTTCCACTTCGAGGATCAAATCTTCGCGCAGTGTGCAGCAAATGCAGCCATTTTGCATTTCCACCAGTTTCTCCTCAGTCCGTACAAAGCCGCCCTGCTTCACCAATGCAGCATCGATGTTCACTTCACTCATGTCATTGACGATAACGGCCACTTTCAATCCTTGGCGGTTATTCAAAATATGATTCAATAACGTTGTTTTGCCTGATCCAAGATAACCGCTTAATACAGTTACCGGTACTTTATGATTCATATGTCCACTCCCTGAAGGCTGTTAGTTTTATAAATAGTAATGATTACGTTTTAAATTATAGGCAATTTCCTCGTGTTATGCAACTAAAAATAATTTAA
>DATHVY010000140.1:0-31606 GCA_035461045.1 Planococcus sp. (in: firmicutes) | reverse complement strand
TAAGAGGTGGATTTTTCAAGCTGGGTTTCGGGATGTGCCGGATGAAAAAGTTTTAAAGAAGTTGATCAAAAAGGAAAAACCCTATGATTATTTCAACTCAATTTAAGAAGCTGAGCGCTTAGCGAATAGCAGAAAGCACCTAAAACTCTTCCAATCCGCCTTCTCCAAAGATTAGCACCCCAACCTCAAGCGACTCGGCGCACCCGCCTGGCTCGCGACGAAAGCCTTCCCCAAAGCCGAGAGCGACTCGGCATCGATGATTTGCCTGATAAAAATTTATAAAAACGTGAGCTCATACAATATAATATGAATGAAACTGATGCAATTCCGGTATATTCCAATTAAAATTATCACTAGCTTGTTCAAAATATTCAAGCTTTCAGATACAATGGATAAGACAGCTGAGAGGAGACATGGCATGAGTACTTATGGAAGCCAGTATGAACAAGTTCTGCCGGCATTGGAAAGCAAATGTGAGGAATTCCGTTACCAGGACTACAATACATCAACACCCCAAAACTTATGGCAATATTGTGTGAAGAAAAAATGGCGGAAAAAAAACATCGGTGAAATGAGACTTCACGAAATGGTCAATGAAATAATGGAGATGACCGCTTCCGAGTTTGTCGCCTTCCATCAGATGGAAGGGTTGAAAGGTGATAATTGGTTTTCCGAATTGAAACAAGAGGATTTGGACATGTTATTGCGGCCATCGCACAAAGGCACAACATCCATTTGACACTGTACAGCCCGTGTTTCATAATGTAAGTGCTGTGTTTTTATTTTGAGGAGGAACGTTACATATGAAAGCAAGAGGTCGCATAATAGCCTTTTTCTTACTGGTCATTGTACTGATAGGAATGCTTGGCACCACAAGTTTACCCATTGCAAAAGATATTAAGTTAGGGCTGGATCTGCAGGGCGGTTTTGAAGTGCTGTATGAAGTGCAGCCATTGGAAGAAGGACAGGAAATCAACAGCGAAGTGCTGTCGGATACAACGAGCGCACTGATGAGCCGGATCAATGTGCTCGGCGTCAGTGAGCCTGTGATCCAAATTGAAGGCGAGGACCGAATCCGCGTCCAGTTGGCGGGTGTTGAAGATCAGGCGACGGCGAGGGAATTGCTTTCTACAGAAGCGAACCTGACTTTCCGTGACGCATATGACAACATCATGCTGGCAGGTAATGATTTGTCCCAGGGTGGCGCGAGTGCCACTTTCGGTGAAACAGGAGCGCCAATTGTTACGCTGCAATTGAACGATCCCGGAAAATTTGCTGATGTGACAGGCGAAATTTCTCAATTGCCGCCACCGGACAACGTCTTAGTCATATGGCTGGATTTTGAAGAAGGCGTGGATTCCTACCAGGAAGAAATGATGAAACCAGATCCGAAATTCGTTTCAGCACCACGTGTACAGCAGCGGATCAATTCACCGTCTGTTGAAATTTCCGGGGCATTTACCGTCGAAGAAACCCAGCAACTTGCGGGTATTCTGAATGCCGGAGCACTGCCGGTAAGCCTGGAAGAGATCTATTCCACTTCTGTCGGCGCCCAGTTCGGGGAGCAGGCACTTGAACAGACGGTATTCGCTGCCATGGTCGGTATTGCGCTCGTGCTCTTGTTCATGCTGGTTTATTACCGTTTACCGGGATTGATCGCGGTTATTACGTTAAGCGTTTATGTTTACACGATCTTAGTGGTATTTGAATTGATAGGCGGCGTCTTGACGTTGCCAGGGATCGCGGCAATCATGCTCGGAGTGGGTATGGCGGTTGATGCCAACATCATCACCTACGAACGGATTCGGGAAGAACTCCGGACCGGTCAATCCATCAAAGACGCGTTCCGCGCAGGCGCAAGAAGTTCGTTCTCGGCAATTATCGATGCGAACATCACAACCTTGCTTGCTGCGACTGTCTTGTTCATTTTCGGGACCAGTTCAGTTAAAGGTTTCGCGACGCTCTTGATCATCGCGATTCTTGTCAGTTTCCTGACAGCGGTTTGGGGATCTCGACTGCTGCTCGGCCTATGGGTCAACAGCGGGTATGTGGATGGCAAATTCGGACTTTTTGGCGTCAACAAAGCCAAAGTCCATGACAAATCCGAAAATATGGAATTGACGGATCTGACGACGAGTTTTGACCGTTTTGATTTTGCGAAACACCGCAATAAATTCTTCATGTTATCCTTGGCATTGATTGTTGCAGGAATGACCGTGCTCGGCATCTTCAAGTTGAATCTTGGCATTGATTTTGATGGTGGTACTCGTGTGGAGATCAATTCCGAGTCTGCTTTAACTCAAGAAGAGATTTCGAGTTATTTGGAAGGAATTGGTTTACCGACCTCGGACGTCGTGATTTCCGGGGATGATTCAAGCATCGGTGTGGCAAGATACACGGATGATTTCTCCCAGAACCAAATCATTGAGCTTCAAAATGATGTTCAGGAAACATATGGTTCGGTTCCGAATATTTCCACTGTGTCGCCTCAAGTGGGAATTGAGCTGGCGCGCAACGCGCTGATGGCGCTCGCTTATGCAGCGGTCGGAATCATCATTTACGTCGCTTTCCGATTTGAGTGGCGGATGGGTGTCGCATCCATTGTCGCTCTTGTGCATGATGCATTCTTCATCATTGCCATATTCAGCTTGCTGCGCCTTGAGGTGGACATCACTTTCATTGCAGCGGTGCTGACGATTGTGGGGTATTCCATCAACGACACCATTGTCACGTTTGACCGGATCCGCGAAAACATGCGGAAGCTGAAAATTATCGAATCGTTCGAACAGCTGGAGCGGGTAGTCAATACATCCCTTCGCCAAACACTCGGACGTTCAGTTAAAACGGTTATGACTGTAGTGCTGGTGGTTCTATCGTTGCTTCTCTTCGGTGCACCATCGATCACCAACTTCTCAATCGCTTTATTGATCGGTCTGATCGCCGGTACTTATTCTTCGATTTTCATCGCTGCCCAAGTATGGCTTGTGCTGAAGAAGTTTGAACTGCGGAAAAAAGGCCCGATTGATATCGAGAAAAAAGAACTTGAGAACAAATGGGGCTCGGACGAACCGGTTGTTTAAGGTTAGTAAATAAATGGAATGGGGTATATTTTCTATGACCCTGTTCCATTTTTTTATAACTTTGAAAAGGAGATTACGCTTATGAAATTCCAGTGGCTCGTGTTGCTCGCATTTTTGTTTGCCGTAATGATCACCGTCTTTGCAGTTGTCAATGTAGATCCCGTGCCAGTCAATTTCATTTTCGGTCAAGCCGAGTGGCCTCTGATACTCGTCATCCTTGTTTCGGCTGTGATGGGATTCCTGTTGAGCGGAACGATGGCGCTCGTCAAAATTTACTCGATGCAGAAGCAATCAAGAGGCCAGAAAAAAGGGAAAACCAGCAAAGTGAAAAGCTGACAAATGTTCTTCTTCGATTTTCAACGCGTTCATGTATGGCTTGTGCTGAAGAAGTATGACAGTGGAGAAAAGATCCGATTGATGCCTGGAAAAGAACTTGAAAAAAATGGGGCACGGGCGAACAGGGTGTCTAAGTTTATAAGTTAAATGGAACAGGGTATAGTCTTTATGACCCTGTTCCATTTTTTATATTATTTTGAAAAGGAGATCATGCATATGAAATTCCAATGGCTCGTGTTGCTCGCATTATTATTTGCCGTAATGATCGCCATATTTGCAGTTGTCAACGTAGAAACCGTGCCAGTCGATTATGTTTTCGGTCAAGCGGAGTGGCCTCTTATTCTTGTTATTCTTGTTTCTGCCGTCATGGGATTTCTCTTGAGCGGAACCGTAGCGATTGTCAAAATCTATTCCTTGCAGCGGAAAGTGAATGCTTTGCAAAAAGAGATGACTGTCAAAGAAACGCTCATCGCGACGCAGCAGAACGAAATTGCAGAATACCAGAAAGCCGGTGTGATCCCGGATGCGATGATCGTCACGGACGAAAAAAGGGAAGAATAAATTGGAGCCTTTCGGTTTATAGCCGAAAGGTTTTTGTCTGCTCATTTTTTCTGTATAATGGGCTAGTGAGGAAGTGATTAACGATGATTGAATCCAAAAAAAGATGGCGCTTAACGCAACCGGAACAGGAAACCGTCCAAATGATCCAGCAGGAACTGTCGGTTTCATCTGTTTTGGCTAAAATATTGGTCACCCGTGGTATTAAAACTGTGGAACAGGCCAAACAATTCATGGATGTGGATGCAGGTGGTATACATAATCCTCTATTGATGAAAGATATGGACATCGCGGTGGCAAGAATACGTCAAGCGGTGGAAAGCGAAGAAAAAATCCTCGTTTACGGGGATTACGATGCAGATGGCGTTACGAGTACAGCGGTTATGATGACCGTGCTGCAGGACATTGGAGCGGACGTCGGCTTCATGATTCCGAATCGGTTTAAGCATGGCTATGGACCGAACAGTGAACTGTTCGAGCAGGCTGCTGCTGATGGCGTGAACCTGATCGTCACGGTCGATAACGGCATATCGGGAGTCGAGCAGGTGGACCTGGCGAACCGTCTTGGCATGGATGTCATTATCAGTGACCACCATGACATCGGCGAACAGCTGCCAAATGCGCTGGCCATCGTCCACCCGAGACATCCCGAAGGAAATTATCCTTTTGGCGAACTGGCGGGAGTTGGCGTAGCCTTTAAGATTGCCCATGCACTATACGAAGAAATTCCGGACCATTTAATGGAATTGGTGGCAATCGGCACAATTGCCGACTTGGTGCCGCTGCACGATGAAAACCGCTTGTTTGTCAAAGAGGGCTTGTCAGCGTTGCGGGATTCTCCGCGCCCCGCTGTCGAAGCGCTGTGCGAAGTGACTGGCACTGCTCAACGCGACATCACGGAAGAGACAATCGGATTCCAGTTCGGTCCGCGAATCAACGCGATTGGTCGGCTGGGCGATGCAGATCCGGCTGTCCAGCTGTTCCTGACGGAAGATCCTGCGGAAGCCGGCATGCTGGCTTCAGGCCTTGACGCCATGAACAAAGAACGTCAGGCGATTGTAAAAACCATTTCAGAGCAAGCGATTGCCCAAGTCCAGTCGCGCTATTTTGAAGGCCCTCCGAATGTGATCGTGGTCGCACAGGAAGGCTGGAATGCGGGAGTCGTCGGCATTGTGGCTTCCAAGCTGACCGAAATCTATTACCGGCCGTCTATCGTGCTGTCATTGGATCCGGAAACGGGCAAAGCGAAAGGCTCGGCCCGCAGCATCGACGGTTTTCACCTATACAATGAGTTGGCAAGGAACCGGGACATCCTGCCGCATTTTGGGGGCCATCCGATGGCCGCCGGCATGACGCTGGACCTTTCCAATGTGGATGAGTTGAGGGAACGATTGAACCGCCAAGCCGAAAGCTCTTTGAGCGAAGAAGACTTGATCCCGGTGGTGGAAATCGACATACCGGTCCGCTTGGACGAAGTGAATTTGGAAACCATCGAATCGATGCGTGTTCTGGCACCTTTTGGGATGGGCTTTCCAAAGCCGAAATTTTACATTGAAGGCTTGAAAGTTTCTTCCATCCGTAAAATCGGCGCCGCGCAGAACCATTTGAAAGTGGAGTTGACACAAGGCGCGCTGACTTTGGATGCGGTCGGTTTCGGAATCGGTTCCGTAGGCGACGAATTGACGCCGGATGTTGAGATTGACGTGATCGGGGACCTTCAGATCAACGAATGGAACGGCCGCAAAAAGCCGCAATTGCTCATCGAAGATGTTCGCACGGATCAATGGCAGCTGTTTGATATCCGCGGAATCCGCCAAGTGTCGCGCTGGTCTAAGCTGATCCCAGCAAAAGAACAGGTTTATCTGGCGTTTCAAACTGAAACCATTGGCATATTTCAGACCTTGATCGATCAACCGATCCATACACTGAAAACCATCGAAGAGCTTGGGGACTCCAAACAGCATCTTGTGCTGCTCGATTTGCCAAGCGATGAAGCAGAACTGGAAACGGTTTTGAAGCAAATCAAACCGAAACGGGTTTACGCGCATTTCTATGCCAAAGACTCTCAATACTTTGAACAGATTCCTACGCGGGAACAGTTTAAATGGCTGTTTTCTTTCATTAAAAAAAGAGGCAGTTTTGACTTCAACAAGCATTGTGACGAACTGGTGAAGCATAAAGGATGGACTAGGGAATCATTATTTTTTATGCTCCAGGTGTTTTTTGAGCTCGGTTTTGTTACACTTAACAATGGTCTTACTGAAATTGCGCAAGCTCCAGGCAAAAAGGATTTATCGGAAGCTCCTGCCTACCGGCAGCGCGAGCGGCAAATCGCCCTGGAACAGAAATTATTGTATGCATCTTATAAAGACTTAAAAGAGTGGTTTGATGCGCGAGTGTTAGCCAAGGAGGAAGAATTATGGATTTAAAGCAGTATATTACCCTTGTTGAAGATTACCCGAAACCGGGAATCCGTTTCAAAGATATTACGTCATTGATGGATGATGGCAAAGCTTATAAATACGCGACGGATCAAATCGTTGAATATGCGAAACAAGTAAACGCAGAAATCATCGTTGGGCCAGAAGCTCGTGGATTTATCATCGGATGTCCGGTGGCATATGCATTGGAAGTCGGCTTTGCACCTGTTCGAAAAGAAGGCAAGCTGCCGCGCGAAGTAATTCGTGCACAATACGGCCTGGAATATGGCACGGATGTGCTGACGATGCACAGTGATGCGATTCGACCAGGACAACGTGTATTGATTACAGATGATTTGCTTGCGACTGGCGGTACAATTAACGCGACTATCAACCTCGTTGAACAACTCGGGGGAATTGTCGTAGGATGTGCGTTCCTCATCGAGCTGACATATTTAGACGGCCGTAAAAATCTGGATGGCTATGATATCAGAACTTTACTGCAATACTGAACAAATTCTCCGCTTTTTCAAGCGGAGGATTTTTTTTATGCAGGCAGGGTAAAGAAGGGAAAAGCACGTTCAGTGGGGTGAAAGAAATGACGATGCTGGATAAAACACATGATCCCAAACGAAATCGCATATTAATCGACAACTTGCTCGGTGACGCGATCTCGCTGCAACAAATTTCCAAGGAAACCGACGAGTTGTTCCAAGCTGTGAAAAGGGATGTGGTTCCCGGTTCAAGAGCGGGCCAAAGAACTATTGTTGAGAGATTGTGGTCCTTGTTGTCGATCGACTACGCGATCAACGACGCGAACGAATATGAGCAACACATAGAAGGAAAAGAACTCATCCCGGATTGGAAGGAAGAGCTGGATCAACAATATCAGCAATTGAGCAGAGTCGAACATCAGGTCAATGTGGAAGATTTCGGAGCGGTCGGCGATGGCTTGACGGACTGCACAAAAGCTTTTCAGAACGCTTTCGGAACGGGCAACGTCCACGTCCATGTCCCCGCTGGCGTATATCTTGTCAAAAGAATCCGGCTTCCATCCTGGACCCGGTTGACCGGAGAAGGCATGGGGGTGACGACGATCCGGCTTCATGGCAAAGCGCCGAAAAGGCGGATCCTGTTGAGCAATGCCAATTTTCTCAACGGCAACCGAAACATTGCGGTGGAGCGGTTGACGCTGGATTGGAATAGTAAAAGGCTGGAAAATCCGAAGAAAACGAACACGTTCGGAAACGCGTCCAGCTGTTTTGTTTTTGCCAACGTTAAATTTGGCTGGGCATTCGAGGTGGAGGGGCTTGATCCAGGGCTTCATTGTTTTGATTTGACCTCCCCTTTATACAATTACGGTGGCGATGGACGCCGCGCCCGAGGAGGCAGTTCTTTCATCTGGCTGGATCGGGTGAAAGGATCGGGCTTCGGAGATGACGGGGTCACGACGCATCACAGTGAATATTTGTTTGTTTCCAACTCTCATTTTTGTGATCCGTCAGGCAGAGCACATCGTGAAGGATTCTCAAATTCAAACGGCATCGAAGTGGATGACGGGTCAAAGCATGTCTGGCTGTCCAACAATTCCAGTGCACGTTGTTTTGGCGGAGTGGAGATCAAGGCCCATCACAATTCTTCAGCCGCATCCGGCGTTTATATTTCCGGCCATCTTTCCGTAAATGATAACCGGTCTTTTAATTTCCGGCACATTGGCCATCATTCTGAAGAAGATCCGGAATCCAAATCGGCCTTTAATATAAAAGCGCAGCGGCTCGTCTCAGTGGCACCGGTCTATACGAACCTATACCGCAATTCTTCTCCCCGTGCGCTGGTAATCTCCGGATACCGCAATGTCGCGGTCAACCGTTTCTTATTCATCGGCAACCGGGACTACGACTACCGGGGAAATCCGGTGGTTTCGGTTCAATACCGCGCAGCCAATATTGGTCTGTCGAATGGCCAATTCAAGGATTTTCGCTCATCCGGAGCAGCGATTTCCATTGCAGGCGGCAGCAACAACATCAATTCGGTCCTTGTTCAGAACATAAGTGTCAGCGGCCAATCCGCTAAGGCGATCAAAGTGGGGACCAAAAGCGAGCATGTTGTCGTAAAAGAAATCTTTCAAAAAGAAGAGTGAATCTACGCAGTCACACCTAAAATGGAACAGATTCGCATGAATGTTCACAGGATTTCACGTGAGAGATGAAAGAAAATTAACAAAGCTTTACTTTTTGATGTATAGTTTTTTATAATAGAAAGATATACTTTCGAAAAATCAGAAGCAAGGTGGGCAATTATGGCGAAAGATCAAGTGAGGACAGCTGAAGACGTATTCGAAATGGTTGCGTCTTATATGAATGCCGATCATGTGAAATTTATCAAAAAAGCGTACGAAGTCGCTTATCATGCTCACATGGGGCAATTCCGCAAATCGGGCGAACCGTATATCATCCATCCTGTGCAAGTGGCCGGTATTTTGGCGGAGCTCCAAATGGACCCTGCAACAGTTGCGGCTGGATTTTTGCACGACGTTGTAGAAGACACCGACGTCAGCAGAGCGGACATAGTCCGCGATTTTGATGAAGAAGTGGCCATGCTTGTTGATGGTGTTACCAAGTTGAGCAAGATCAAGTATATGTCCAAAGAAGCGCAGCAGGCCGAAAACCATCGCAAAATGTTTGTCGCCATGGCTCAAGATATTAGGGTCATTCTCATCAAACTGGCTGACCGTCTGCATAACCTGAGAACGCTGAAATACCAGTCGGTTGAAAAACAGCGCATCAAAGCGAATGAAACCTTGGAAATTTTTGCGCCGATTGCGCATCGCCTCGGGATTAATACGATCAAATGGGAACTTGAAGACACCGCTTTGCGCTATCTGAACCCACAGCAATATTACCGCATCGTCAATCTGATGAAAAAGAAACGAACAGAACGTGAAGATTATTTGAATAAAGTGATGGATGAAATCCGCATTCAACTCGATGAGGTCGAGATAAAAGCGGATCTTTTCGGGCGGCCAAAACACATTTACAGCATTTACAAGAAAATGGCAATCCAGAACAAACAGTTCAATGAAATCTATGATCTTTTAGCTGTCCGAGTCACTGTAGAGAGCATCAAAGACTGTTACGCAGTCCTTGGTATCATCCATTCCACATGGAAACCGATGCCGGGCCGCTTTAAAGATTATATCGCCATGCCGAAACAGAATCTTTATCAGTCGCTTCACACCACAGTGATTGGACCTCATGGAGATCCGCTCGAAGTCCAGATCCGGACAGAAGAGATGCATCGCTTGGCTGAATATGGAGTGGCCGCACATTGGGCTTATAAAGAAGGCAAAAAAGTCGATCCGCCGAAAAGTTCGGTGGATTCCCGACTGTCGTGGTTCCGCGAAATCCTTGATTTCCAAAACGAAGCTAGTGACGCAGAGGAATTCATGGAATCTCTTAAGTTCGACTTGTTTTCCGATATGGTCTATGTGTTTTCTCCAAAAGGCGACGTAATCGAAATGCCAGCCGGCTCTTGTCCGATCGACTTTGCCTACAGGGTTCATTCTGAAATCGGCAATAAGACCATCGGGGCTAAGGTCAACGGCAAAATGGTTCCTCTTGATACGCAGCTGGAGACAGGGGATATCGTCGAGATCCTGACATCCAAGCAATCGTTCGGTCCGAGCCGCGATTGGCTGAAAATCGCCAAGTCTACCCAGACTAAAAATAAAATCAAACAATTTTTCAAAAAACAATTGCGCGAAGACAATGTCCAAAAAGGCCGGGAAATGATCGAAAAAGAAATCCGTGCACAGGAATTCGCAGTCAAAGACGTGATGACCAACGAAAACATCAAACGGGTTTGTGAAAAGTTCAATTTTGCCGGTGAAGAGGATATGTACGCAGCTGTCGGGTTTACGGGCATCACAGCCCAGCAGGTCGTCAACCGTCTCGCCGAAAAACTGCGGAAAAAGCGTGAACAGGAAGAAAAGTTGGAAAAAATTACGGTGGAAATGAAATCCGTGCAGCCCAAGAAACAGACGGATTCAGGCGTGATCGTCAGAGGCATTGACAATATGATGATCCGCCTTTCCAGATGCTGCAATCCTGTACCAGGCGACAGCATCATCGGCTTCATCACAAAAGGGCGGGGAGTTTCAGTACATCGCGCGGATTGTCCGAACGTCCAGTCCGATGATATGGACCGCCTCATCCAAGTGGAATGGGAAAATGCGGAAGCACCCGAAAACAAACAATACCAGATTGATATTGAAGTGCAGGCTTATGATCGTGCAGGGTTGATCAATGAAGTCATGCACATGGTCAGTGAAACAAAAACCACCATCACGGCTGTCAGCGGCAGAGCAGACAGCGATAAAATCGCTACCATCAACCTGTCGATCATGATTCCCCACATCTCTTATCTCAATCGCGTAGTGGAGCGGATCAAGCAATTGCCAGACGTCTATTCAGTGACACGGGTCACAAACTAAGGAGGAGCCATGCGGGTCATATTACAGCGTTCCAAACAGGCATCCGTTATGGTCGATGGTGCCATCTCAGGCGCCATCGACTCCGGTTATGTCCTGCTTGTCGGCATCACCCACGAAGATACGGCAGAAGATGCCAAATATGTTGCGGAAAAAATTGCGCACATGCGCCTTTTTGAAGACGCAGAGGGCAAGATGAACCATTCGATTCTCGAACATGGCGGAGAGATCCTGTCAATTTCCCAGTTCACGCTTTACGGAGATACAAAAAAAGGGCGGCGGCCGAGCTTTATCGCCGCAGCCCGCCCTGAAACGGCAGAGCCGTTATGGTTAACCTTTAACCGTGAATTGGAGAATAAGGGCTTAGCTGTCCAAACAGGCATCTTTGGAGCCATGATGGATGTCGAACTCATCAACGACGGTCCCGTCACCATTATTGTAGAATCCAAAAATTGAATTTCATTAAAAAAAAAGCTGTGCGGAAAATTTTTCGCACAGCTTTTTTGTAGATTCAACAAGTAACTAATTTTTATGAGCTCCGTGTTCAGTGTATTTTTTTATTAGAGCGACTTATGGAAGTTCTGATCGCATGGTGCCCGGCATATTCATATTGGTATGAATTGGACCTTGGGTAAGTGGAATTGTGGAAATATCTGTTAAGGAATTTGTATCCGCTTCGCAGCTTAGCTAGAGGATTGTGGTGCTAAGTTTTTGGGGGGAAGGATAGGATTGGGAAATGTATAGCTTGCAAAGTGCAAGTTAGCAAACTCTCAACTACTTTGCATAATTCTATTCACGCAAGCGTCAAACCTTCTATTAGAGAAATACGCACTTTTTGAAACTTTCGCTCGAACAAGGAGAATTTTCAAGACCAGAAGTGCCGCTCCAATCCATAACAACGCCAAGAACTTCCAAAAGGAGACTTTTCGCGCGCGAAAAGTTCCTTATTTGGTTGCAGGAAGCCATTCACGCGCGAATGGCTTCTGAAGGGGACATGAAAGGGGAGCAATTTTGTTATTCCAAGGGTGATTATGTAAGAATTTCACGACTTATGATCGTTCAAAAAAGTTTATGATCGCTCAGGAGATTTTGTGATCGCTCAGCCGATTTTATGAGCGTTCAAATTTTTTTATGATCGCTCAGGGAGATTTATGATCGTTCAGCCAAATGTCACTCGAAAAGCGAAAATCTTCAACATAGTAGATGTCGATACTATCCAAACCAACTAAAAAGGAGAACTCCACCAACCAGCGAATCGGCGTTCCAGGGGTGGGCGAAGTCAGGAGACTGGCAGTGAGTCTGGCTGGCTCCTGACGAAAGCCTTTCCCCAGGCGGAGAAGCGAATGGGGATCTCTTCTTCAGCACAACACCGAACGAAAAAAAGCTGGCCGCAAGTGCGGCCAGCTTTATTATGCTATTCGAGTTCCGAGTCGAAATAATTGATGATACCCGTGTACAATCCGAGTGCCGCCTGGTTGCGGAATTGCTCGGTCGTGACAATCCGCTCTTCATTGTAGTTGCTGAGAAATCCAAGTTCCACCAGTACAGCCGGATGCTGATTTTCACGCAGCACCAAATAATTTCCTTGTTGGACGCCCCGGTCACGGAGTGCCAGTTTGCCTGCAAGTCCCTGGTTAATGGACTGGGCCAGCTGTTCCTGATAGCTGTTTGTGTAATATGAAGTGAATCCTTGAACAGACGCATCTTCATTGGCATCATAATGGATGCTGATAAAAGCGTCCGCGCCGGCCTGATGGGAAACCGCCACTCGCCGGCGTAAGTCGACATACACGTCGGACTCCCGAGTCAGAGTGACTTCCGCGCCCGCCGAACGAAGGTGATGAGACAGGAGTTCTGCAGTGCTCAAAGTCAATTCTTTTTCAAGGCTGTTTCGTGCGCCGACCGTGCCGCCGTCATTTCCGCCATGCCCCGGGTCCAGCACGATGGTGACTCCGGACAAGGTCCCTTTTTTTCTGGCGGGTTGAGCGCTGGCTGGCTGTGAGGCAGCTGCTTCGCCAGTGGATACGACCCAAGAGGCAACAAAAGCTTGCTTGCCCTCCGGCAGGGATACCTGAAGCCAGTCATCCTGTTTGCCGGTAATCGTCAATTGATCTCCAGCATTGGCGCGGCTGACCACATCAGATGAAGTGGACGGCTCGGCGCGAAGATTGGTGCCGTTAGTCAGAACATTGGCAGTCCCGCTTGCCTCATCAACTGCCTGTTTGGGAAGCTGATTGGAGAGCGTGCCGTGAAAGGCGTATACCCAGCCGGTTTCATTCTCATTTAACTGGATCTGCACCCAATTGCCGGAAAGAGATTTCACGGCGTAAACTTCTCCTTGGCGGACGGAGTTCAAAATAGAGGAACTCAAGTCCGGTTCCGAGCGGACGTTCAATTTCGAAACGCCAATTTCAAAGCTGTTTGAATTGGATTCGGGTTGAACAGCCGTTTGAGGAGCTGAAGAAATGCTTATGTATTGCTTGGAAGCAAAACCTCGAATATTGCGATAATTGATTTCAACCCATTCTCCATGATCGCGCAGCACTTCAACTTGTTCGCCTGCATTCATCTGTCCGAGAACAGCGGAGGATCGTTCCGGTTGGGAGCGGATATTCAACCGGTCTACCGTAGAGACGGCTGTAGTGCCGGATCCTTCGGTAGAAGCTGAAACGGTCAGCCAGGAGGCGATCCAGCCTTTTTTGCCACCGGAGTCGATTTCGTACCAGTCATCGCTTTGGGAAAGGATCGTGACTTTTTGCCCTTTTTTCAATGAATCGATGACACTGTAGGAAAGGCCGGGCCCAGATCTGACATTAGCAGAAGTTGCGGAGATTTCTGCGCCTAAGGATTCAGCAGCTGCGTGGTTTCCGTCAACTAAAGGAACGCTGCCAGAAAGAAATAAAATGAATAGTATGAATGCAATTAGCCACTTTCGACCCATATAGTACCTCCTAAATGAAATTACTTTTTAATAATATCAAAAAAAAGGGGGGATGTGTGAAAAAGGTTGACAAGATATGTGGGAATATTTAAGATTAACCTTATTATACTGATTGAAATGCTGACGACGAAGAAAGTAATTGCATGATTGGCTGAAAAGAGAGGGAAAGTCTTGGCTGTAAACTTTCCTGCAGGAATCTGTGATGAAAAACACTTTAGAGGCTTTCTTCTGAACAGCACCCGTGGCTTATTAGGAAGGAACGGAACCGGCCGTTATCCGGAATGAGAGGATGCAGGTTTTTGCATCAACTAGGGTGGAACCGCGGAAGCTAATAAGAGCTCTCGTCCCTTGCGTAAAGCAAGGGGCGGGGGCTTTTTTGTGTGGAATAGAAAAGGAGTGGAATCGATGAATATTCAAGCGCCAAGAGGAACTTATGACATATTGCCGGATCAATCGGCGAAATGGCAGGAAGTCGAACAAAAGATCAATGAGCTGTGCAGGCTCTATCAATACAAGGAAATCCGGACACCGATTTTTGAGCATACGGAATTGTTCCAGCGCGGAGTCGGAGATACGACCGATATTGTCCAAA
Source organism: Planococcus sp. (in: firmicutes) (assembly GCA_035461045.1). Taxonomy (GTDB): domain Bacteria; phylum Bacillota; class Bacilli; order Bacillales_A; family Planococcaceae; genus Planococcus. The sequence goes on along the minus strand of DATHVY010000140.1, from coordinate 17,190 downwards.
AGGAAATGTATACGTTCATGGACCGCGGAGACCGGTCCTTGACACTGCGTCCCGAAGGAACTGCTTCGGTTGTCCGTTCGTACGTTGAACATAAGCTTTTCGGCATACCCGACCAGCCGATCAAGTTGAGCTATATCGGTCCAATGTTCCGCTATGAACGCCCGCAAGCTGGCCGCATGCGCCAGTTTGTCCAGTTCGGCATTGAAGCGATTGGCAGCAAAGACCCTGCAATCGACGCGGAAGTGATTTCGCTCGCGATGGAAACGTATCGTTCAGTCGGATTGAAAAAACTGCGGCTGGTCATCAATTCCCTTGGGGACACCGAAAGCCGCAACGCTCACAAGAGTGCTTTGGTTGAACATTTCCAGCCGCGTATTGGCGAATTCTGCAAAGATTGCCAGGTCCGTCTCGAGAAAAACCCGCTTCGCATCCTGGACTGCAAAGTGGACAGCGGACACCCCTTGATGGCTTCGGCACCATCATTGACGGATTTCTTAAATGAAGAATCCAGTAATTATTTTGAACAGGTAAAATCTTATTTAAACCTACTTGGAATTGAATTTGTTGTAGATCCGAACCTTGTCAGGGGCTTGGACTATTACAATCACACCGCATTTGAAATTATGAGCGACGCCGAAGGATTTGGCGCAATCACGACATTGTGCGGTGGCGGACGCTATAATGGCCTCGTGGAAGATCTGGGCGGTCCCGAGTCACCGGGAATCGGTTTTGCGATGAGCATCGAGCGGCTCCTGCTGGCACTCGAAATGGAAGAGATTGAAATCGGGACATCGCATCATTTGGATGCCTATATCATTGCGATGGATGAAACCGCGAAGAAAAAAGCATTCTCAATAGTGGCCGATTTGCGCAGCAAGGGAATCGCGGCCGACATGGATTATACCGGACGCAAATTGAAAGCTCAGATGAAATCTGCGGACCGGAAAGGTGCCGGATTTGTCATGGTCATCGGAGAAACAGAAATGGCGACCGGCAAAGTCGGCGTCAAAGAAATGGCGACCGGCGAACAACAAGAGGTTCCATTTGAACAGATAGCGGAAACAATCGAGAAAAAGAAATTATTGGGGGAATAGAAATGTCCAGAACGCATTATTGTGGTGAAGTGAACGAATCGGCGATCGGCCAGCGAGTTTCATTGAGAGGCTGGGTGCAAAAACGCCGGGATCTTGGTGGACTGATTTTTGTCGACATCCGCGACCGGAGCGGCATTGTCCAAGTCGTATTCAACCCGGAAATATCGGAACAGGCGACGGAGATCGGCGAAAAACTGCGCAATGAATTTGTCGTGCATGTGGATGGCTTGGTTGTGCAAAGAGCAGACGGGCAAATCAACCGCAATATGAAGACCGGAATGATCGAAGTACAGGTGGGGCATGTGGAGATTATCAATGCCGCAAAAAATCCGCCATTTACTGTCGAAGACGGCACCGATGTGGCAGAGGACCTTCGTTTGAAATACCGGTATTTGGATTTGAGAAGACCGGCGATGTATGAAACGTTCAAAATGCGTTCGGAGATTACGAAATCCATTCGCAACTTCCTTGACCGTGAAGGGTTCCTGGAAGTGGAAACCCCGATTTTGACCAAATCCACACCTGAAGGCGCACGCGATTATTTGGTGCCGAGCCGTGTGCATGACGGTGAATTTTACGCGCTTCCGCAATCGCCTCAGTTGTTCAAGCAAATGTTGATGGTTTCCGGTTTCGATAAGTATTATCAGATTGCCCGCTGTTTCCGGGACGAAGATCTGCGCGCAGACCGTCAACCGGAATTCACGCAAATCGATATGGAAATGAGCTTCCAGTCAATGGAGGAAATCATGACCATGAACGAACGCTTAATGGTGGAAATGATGAAAGATGTAAAAGGAATTGAAATCGAACCTACATTCCAGCGCATGAGCTATACGGAAGCGATGGACCGTTTCGGCTCGGACAAGCCGGACGTTCGTTTTGGCCTGGAGCTGCGGGATGTGTCGGACCTAGTCAAAGATTCTTCATTCAAAGTGTTTTCCGGCGCAGTGGAATCCGGCGGACAAGTCAAAGCGATCAATGTTAAAGGGCAAGCGGGCAGTTATTCCCGTAAAGACATCGATGCTCTCGGTGAATTTGCTGCTCGCTACGGAGCCAAAGGCCTTGCCTGGCTGAAAGTGGAAGCCGCTGGAGTCAAAGGGCCAATCGCCAAATTCTTTGAAGGTGCAGCTGCTGATGACCTCATCGAACGGACTGAGGCCGAAGAAGGCGATCTGCTATTGTTTGTAGCAGATAAAAAATCGGTTGTGGCCGACGCACTTGGCGCACTCCGGATCAAATTCGGCAAAGAGCTCGGGTTGATTGACAACTCTGTTTATAAATTCTTGTGGATCACGGACTGGCCGTTGCTGGAATACGATGACAAAGATGGCCGCTACTATGCAGCCCACCATCCATTCACCATGCCGTTCGAAGAAGATCTGGATAAACTGTCGACGGAACCTCAAAACGTCCGGGCGCAGGCATATGACCTGGTGTTGAACGGCTACGAACTTGGTGGTGGTTCACTGCGGATTTACAGAAGAGAAATCCAGGAGAAGATGTTCGAAATTCTGGGCTTTAGCGAAGAAGAAGCGAGAGCACAGTTCGGGTTTCTGATGGAGGCTTTTGAGTACGGAACCCCTCCGCATGGCGGGATTGCGTTCGGTTTGGACCGCTTGGTGATGATCCTTGCCGGCCGGACGAACTTGCGCGATACCATTGCATTTCCAAAAACCGCCAGCGCCAGTGATCTGCTGACAAATGCACCGAGCCCGGTTTCTGAAGCTCAACTTGAGGAATTAAGCCTAGCAATTAATCTTCAGAATAATGAGAAAGTTTCAGAGTAAATCGGTTGTGTAATTAAAAGACGTATGCTAATATACAGGTAGTAGAGAATCCTGATGTGTTCGTTTAAAGCAATTCGATTTTGACCCAACATTTTGTCGTCGGGAGACCATATTTCACCATGGCTAACATGCCTTAACGGGAAGTTATAAGTGGTGAAGAGGTCACCCACCTGCTATAAGCGGGTTCAAACGATGCGCACCAAAAAAGACGGCACGATTGGGATTCCTATCTTATGAATATTTCCCTTCGACTAATTGTCGGAGGGTTTTTCATTGTGTATAATTTCAAAGAAAGCAATCATCACCGAAGGGCAGGAAAAACATGTTACATCAATTTTCAAGAAACGAACTTGCAGTAGGCAAGGAAGGAATCGATTTGCTGAGAAACTCGACAGTGGCGATTCTAGGCGTCGGGGGCGTGGGTTCATTCGCGGCCGAAGCATGCGCGCGAAGCGGTGTTGGCCGGATTATCCTGGTCGATAAGGACAACGTCGATATCACCAACATCAATCGCCAGCTCGTGGCAAACCTTTCGACAGTCGGGCAATCCAAAGCTGCCGTCATGAGTGACCGCATCGCGGACATCAACAAAGAATGTGAAGTGATCGCCCTCCATATGTTTTATACAGAAGAGACTTATGAGGAATTCTTCAGCTACCAGCCGGATTATGTGATCGATGCTTCGGACACGATGATCTACAAAGTCCACTTGATCAAAGAGTGCTATGAGCGCGGCGTGAATATCATTTCAAGCATGGGTGCTGCCAATAAAACAGACCCAACCCGCTTTCAAATCGCCGATATTTCGAAAACTCATACCGATCCGCTGGCGAAAATCATCCGCAAGAAATTGCGCCAAGCTGGAATCTATAAAGGTGTGCCAGTGGTATTCTCAGACGAAAGCCCAATTGTTGTGCGTGAAGATGTAGTCGAAACGGTCGGAAAACCGGAAGCTGCCATCCGCAAAGCAAAAATGCCGCCTTCCTCCAATGCCTTCGCTCCGTCAACAGTCGGACTGATTGCAGCCAGCTGGGTCGTCAACAATATTACGAAATCGATTCCGATTCAACGGGTTCGTTCTTAAAATATAAACAAACCGGCTCGTAAGTTGAGCCGGTTTTTTCGTTTTTTTAACCGGCACTTCTCCAACTTCACCATGCACTTTCTTTGTCCAATCAGGCACTTTTTCACTTTCATCAGGCAAATCAAAAAATATACCTCACCCAAATCCACTCCACGTCAACCTAAAAAAGGCTGAATCGCGAAGGCGATCAGCCATCTCATCATAAAGATTTATTGTGCAAGAAGGCAACACTCACTTCTCACCCAACAAAATTTAGCATCACACCCTCCAGCTGAGCAGCCCCGAGCAGCGAAGCGGATACAAATCTCTTAACAGGGACTTCGTCCGAATGAATCTCAGCAATTTGCTTGGCTCTTTAAGAGTCTCCGCTGCTTTGCTCCAAATCTCAGGTCGTTCTATGCAATAGGAGACCTGAGTTGCATTTAGAAGGTCAAAAGGTCCTCGACAGTCTAAAAAGCCATTTCCAAATCGGAAATGACTTTTTAGCAGCTATTTTTTGTTTTTCCGGAACGATTTCAGTTTCTCGTATATCCCGGCAAACTTTTTTTCTTCACCGGCGATGACCGGTTTATAAAATTCCGCTTTTGCCACTTCTTTTGGCAAGTAATCCTGATCGGCCCATCCGCCGAACGAGCCGACCGGCGTATCGTGCGGATATTGGTAGCCGCCGTGGCCAAGTTCTGCAGAACCGGCGTAATGCGTATCGCGCAAATGCATCGGGATGTCGCCGGTTTGTCCTTTATGAATGGCCGTAATCGCAGCGTCCAGCGCTTTATAGCTGGAATTCGACTTGGAAGAAAGGCACATCTCTACGACAGCCTGAGCTAATGGAATGCGCGCTTCCGGCAAGCCGAGGCGGTCAGCTGCCTGGCATGCCGACAGCACATGGCCGCCGACTTCCGGGCTTGCTAGTCCGATATCTTCATAAGCCATGACGAGCAAGCGGCGTGTCACAGCAGTCAGATCGCCATTTTCCAGCAAGTGTGCCAAATAATACAACGCGGCGTTGACATCACTGCCGCGCACTGATTTTTGCAACGCTGACAATAAATTATAAAAATGCGATCCGCCTTTGTCGCCAAAGACGCCGATCCGTTTCATCATCTGTTCGATCATGCTGTCATCGACCAGCACTTTGCCGTCTCTTTCGTCGGACGCCATGACGATCGATTCGAGCATCGTCAATGCTTTACGTGCATCGCCGTTGGATCCCGTCGCGATGCGTTCCACTTGCTCGGACGAAATATCGATGTTCTGGCTGCCCAATCCTCTCTTTTCATCCGTTAGCGCGGTATTCAAAAGTTCCACAACATCCGCATGGGTCAGCCGCTTGAGCTGTTTGATTTCGCCGCAGCGGGAGCGGATGGCCGGGTTGACATCATGGAACGGGTTTTCCGTGGTCGCGCCGATCAAGACGATTGCTCCACTTTCGACATGCGGCAGCAAAGCATCCTGCTGCAGCTTGTTGAAACGGTGGATCTCATCCAGGAAAAGCAGGACTTTTCCGGTCATGCGGGATTCTGTCACCACTTCTTCCACATCTTTTTTACCGGAGGTTGTCGCATTCAAGGCGATGAACGGCAGTTTTGACGTGCCGGCGATGGCGTGGGCGATGGACGTTTTGCCGATGCCCGGTTCACCGTAAAGCAGCATCGATGGAATATGCCCATTTTGGATCATTTTATATAAGGCGGTCTGCGGCCCGATGACTTCCTTCTGGCCGACCACTTCATCAATGGTTCGGGGGCGAAGCCGAAAAGCTAAAGGTTCGTTATGCAAAAGTAAAACCCCTTCCGTACGTTTTGTTTCATAAGTATAGCGTTGCCCCTTGGAATTGTCATTGCAAGTCCATTCGGAGCAATTATGGTATACTGTAACGTAGATTAAATGATAAAATCCAGGGGTGCATTCATGAAAATTTCAACAAAAGGCCGCTACGGCTTAACAATAATGATCGCGTTGGCAAAACAATACGGAGAAGGTCCTGTACCACTCCGGAAAATAGCGACTGAATATGAGTTGTCCGAAGCTTATCTGGAGCAGCTTGTCGCTCCGCTGCGGAATTCCGGCTTGGTAAAAAGCGTACGTGGAGCTCACGGCGGCTATATGCTGACGCGTTCGCCGAAAGAAATTTCCGCAGGTGACGTGATCCGAGTGTTAGAAGGACCGATCCAACCTGTGGAAGGCATCGAGGACGAAGCTCAGCCTCAGCGTGAGTTATGGGTCCGCATTCGGGACGCGGTCAAGGATGTACTGGATAAAACAACAATCGAAGAGCTGGCGAAACACGAAACCGGCGAAACTGAAAATTACATGTTTTATATATAGAGGAGTAAATGAAATGAAACGAATTTATCTAGACCACGCAGCCACTTCGCCGATGCATCCCGATGTGGCTTCCACTTTTTCGGAAGCACTGACGACTGTATACGGCAATCCGTCGAGCATCCACGGTACCGGACGCATTGCCCGGAAAGAATTGGACGCTGCAAGACGGATTCTGGCAAGAAGTATCGGCGCGCACGATCCGGAAATCATTTTCACAAGCGGCGGGACCGAGTCCGATAATTTGGCGATATTCGGAACTGCCAAAAAAAGAGCGGGCAAACATATCATTTCTTCCGTCATTGAACATCATGCAGTGATGCATGCCTGCGCAGTGTTGGAAAAAGAAGGTTATGACGTGACTTATTTGCCGGTAGATCCAAAGGGGAGAGTCCGGCCCGAAGACGTGGAAAATGCGCTGCGGGAAGACACCATTCTGGTGACGCTCATGCTTGGGAACAACGAAGTCGGCAGTATTCAGCCGATCCGGGAAATCGGTGCGCTATTGAAAGGAACCGGCGTAACGTTTCATACGGACGCTGTTCAGGCATACGGAGTGCTGCCAATCGATGTCGACGAATTGAATGTCGACTTGTTGTCGGTATCTGCCCATAAACTGAATGGTCCGAAAGGCATCGGTTTTCTCTATCAGCGAAAAGGCACACCGCTTGCCGCACTCCAGTTCGGCGGAGAACAGGAGCGGAAGCGCCGAGCGGGTACTGAAAATGTGCCGGCATTAAAAGCTTTCGCAAAAGCTGTGGAAATCGCACAAAGTGAAATGGATGCCAAGAATAAAACATATCTGCAATATAAGAAACGGTTTAAAGAGATTCTCGAGTCGGAAGGCGTCCGATTCAAAGAGAACGGCAGCCACCAAATGCCGCATATTTTGAACCTCAGCCTGCCCGGCATTGAAATCGAAAGCTTTCTCGTCAACCTGGATCTATCCGGGATCTCCGCATCGAGCGGTTCAGCCTGTACGGCAGGTTCGATCGATCCGTCCCATGTATTGGTGGCGATGTACGGGGAAGACGCAGAAGAAATCAGAAACTCCATCCGATTCAGCTTTGGTCTCGGATTAACATTGGAAGATGTGGAAAAAGCCGCTGAGCAAACAGCGCAAATCTGTAAGCGCCTGACGCGCAATTGAAAGAGTGATAAAAATGACTGTTAAAGCACCGCAAGATACTCGGGTGGTGGTCGGCATGTCCGGAGGGGTCGACTCTTCGGTCGCCGCTCATCTTTTGAAAGAACAAGGCTACGACGTGATCGGCATTTTCATGAAAAACTGGGACGATACCGATGAATTCGGCGTCTGCACCGCAACGGAGGATTATGAAGACGTGATCCGCGTCTGCAATCAAATCGGCATTCCTTATTATGCCGTCAATTTCGAAAAACAGTATTGGGATAAAGTATTCACTTATTTCCTGGAAGAATATAAAGCCGGAAGAACGCCGAATCCCGATGTGATGTGCAACAAAGAGATCAAGTTCAAAGCCTTTTTGGAGCACGCATTAAGCCTCGGCGCGGATTATTTGGCAACCGGCCATTACGCTCAAGTGGAACATACTGAAGGCGGCGAAACAAAAATGCTGCGCGGCAAAGATTCCAATAAAGACCAAACTTATTTCTTGAATCAGTTGAATCAAGATCAACTATCGAAAGTCATGTTCCCGATCGGGCACATGGAAAAGAAAAAAGTGCGTGAAATTGCATTGGAAGCGGAACTTGCGACGGCTACCAAAAAAGATTCCACGGGCATCTGCTTTATCGGCGAACGCAATTTCAAAGAATTTCTTGGCCAATACCTGCCGGCTCAGCCCGGTTCGATGGAAACACTGGATGGCGTGAAAATGGGGTCGCACGACGGCTTGATGTATTACACAATCGGCCAGCGCCAAGGCCTGGGCATCGGTGGAGCGGGGGATCCGTGGTTTGTGATCGGCAAAGACCTGGACAAAAATGTTCTGTATGTTGGCCAAAACATCCATCATGAAGCGCTGTTTTCGCACAGCCTGACTGCAGTAAACTTAAGCTTCACTTCAGATACACCGCCTCAAGGAGAATTGACGTGCACCGCTAAATTCCGTTACCGTCAGCAAGATGTTAACGTCAGCGTGGAATTCAAAGGCGAAGAAGCAATTGTGACATTTGCAGAGCCGGTTCGTGCCATCACCCCAGGACAAGCTGTTGTTTTTTATGACGGCGAAGAATGCCTCGGCGGCGGTACGATCGACATGGTGTTTAAAAACGGCAAACAACTGGAATATGTAGGGTGATGGGAGAGAATCGAATGAATTACAACGAAATCGGAATCCAAGCGCTTCAAGAAGGCGATATGGAAGAAGCGGTCAAAGCATTTACGCAGGCGGTTGAAGCGGAACCTGAAAATCCGCTTGGTTATATCAATTTCGGCCATGTGCTGACTTCGATGGATGAAGTGGAACGGGCGGAGCGCTTTTTCCAAAAAGCGCTGACACTCGATGCGGAATCCGCAACCGCCTACTATGGCTTGGCGAATTTATACTTCAATTCTGAGCGTTATGATGAAGCGGTAAAGCTGTATGAAAAAGCATTGCACTTTAAACTTGAAGGATCGGATGCCCATTATATGATCGGCAAATCGTTCGAAAGGATGAACCAGCCGAAACTTGCGCTGCCTTATCTTCAGCGGGCGGTTGAACTGAACGAAACCGATATACCAGCAAGAATGAGCTACGGCATCACGCTTGCTTCCATGGAACTTTTTGAGCTGGCAGAGCCGCAATTTCGGTTTGTACTGGAACAGGACAGCGGACATCCGGATGCCCATTATAACCTCGGAGTCCTATATGCTGTGTCTACGGACCGCACGCAGGATGCGATGCACCACTTGAAACAGGCTTTTACAATTGACCCGAACAACGAAATGGCGCGCTATGCCTATGATATGATAGCGGAGCGCAAACAATAAATGACTGAAAGGAGACGGCGGACATGACAGGGCAAATCGATTTATTCCAGGAAGAAAAACAATTTGTGTTGGGCCGTCCGGTCGTCTCAATTTTTCATAATCCCCAAAACCTTTTCACCATCGCAAAAGTGAAAATCCAACAGACCAACACCTCGTACACTGAAAAAGAAATCATCGTTTCAGGATATTTCCCGCAACTTTCAATCGAAGAACAATACCGATTCACGGGAACGGTGAAAAATCATCCGAAATATGGTACGCAATTTCAAGTGGAAACTTTTTCAAAAGAAGTGCCGGAAACCGAACAAGGCATCGTCCATTACCTATCGAGCGATATGTTCAATGGCATCGGCCGGAAAACCGCTGAATCAATCGTCAAAAAATTGGGCAAAGATGCCATTAAAAAAATCCTGGAAGATCCGGAAGCGCTCGATGCGGTTCCGCGTCTGTCTGATGAAAAAAAAGACACGTTACGATCCACACTGCAAATGAACCTCGGATTGGAACGCGTGATGATTCAATTGAACGATTGGGGCTTCGGTCCGCAAGTCGGCATGCGCATTTTCCAGGCTTACCGGGAAGAGACCATTGAAATCTTGACGAAGAATCCATTCCAACTCATCGAAGAAATAGAAGGCATCGGTTTTCACCGCGCCGATGAACTCGGGGCGAAACTCGGCATCACAGGCAGCCATCCGGACCGCATCAAAGCCTCGATCCTGCATCTGTTAAACCAGGCATCGTTGTCTGAGGGGCACGTTTATGTGGATGCTGAAACCATGATTCCTCTGGTGAAACAAATGCTCGAAGCGAGCCAGCGGGAAGAGATTCCAATTGAGGCCATTTCCAAAGCGGCCATCGATTTGAATGAAGAAGGCAAAGTTGCTGGGGAAGAAACCCGGCTTTATTTGCCTTCACTCTATTATTCCGAACTGGGCATCGCCACCAAACTCGAAACCTTGCTCGCTTCACAGGAATCACGGGACCGTTTTCCGGCGTCCGAAATCCGCAAAGCGCTCGGAGAAGCGGAAGAGCGTCTTGGGGTCAACTATGCGGAAACGCAAGTGGATGCCATCGATTCGAGCATCAATTCATCGGTGATGATCCTGACCGGTGGCCCTGGTACCGGCAAGACGACGGTTGTTCGTGGGCTTGTGGAAGTTTACGCAGAACTTCATGGCTTATCGCTCGATCCGAAAGATTATGCCAAGAAAAAAGAGCCGTTTCCGATTATTCTCGCGGCACCTACCGGACGCGCTGCCAAACGTCTCAGTGAGTCGACCGGTTTACCTGCGATGACCATTCACCGCCTGCTTGGATTCAACGGCCAGGAAAGGGAAGAGGAAACAGAAAAGGAAATCGAAGGCAAGCTGATAATCATTGATGAAATGTCGATGGTCGACACGTGGCTGGCCCACCAATTGCTCAAGGCGGTGCCTGAAGACGCCCAGCTGATCCTTGTCGGGGATCAGGATCAATTGCCTCCAGTCGGGCCGGGACAGGTGCTGCGCGACCTGCTGGAATCCAAACGGGTCCCGATGGTGGAGCTGAAAGAAATCTACCGCCAAAGTTCCGGCTCCTCGATCATTGAACTCGCACACCAGATGAAAAGCGGAAAGCTGCCCGCTGATTTGACGGCGAAAACCTCGGATCGCTCCTTTATTAACGCCGGAGCCGAACAGATTCCATCGGTGGTGGAAAAAGTGGTGAAAAGTGCCCTGGCGAAAGGGCATACCATCAAAGATATTCAAGTGCTTGCTCCAATGTACAAAGGTCCCGCCGGAATTGACGTACTCAACCGCCTGATCCAGGAAATGGTCAATTCGAATCCCGACGGCAAACGGAAAGAATTGGTGTTTGGTGACATCACTTACCGGATCGGCGATAAAATCCTGCAGCTCGTCAACCAGCCGGAAAGCCAAGTGTTCAATGGTGATATGGGCGAAGTGATTGCTATTATGAAAGCCAAAGAAACAGTGGAAAAACAGGACATGCTCGTCGCATCATTTGACGGCATCGAAGTGACCTATCAGCGCAGCGATTTGAATCAGCTGACGCTGGCCTATTGCTGCTCGATCCACAAATCTCAAGGGTCGGAATTTCCAATCGTCATCATGCCGGTCGTCCGCAGTTATATGAAAATGCTGCGGCGCAATCTTCTTTACACCGGCATCACGCGAAGCCGGGATTTCCTTATTCTATTGGGGGATCCCCAGGTTTTCCGCTTCGGGGTTGAGCGGACGGATGACGCCAAGCGGCTGACCACGTTACGCGACCGCCTGGCGGTTGCGGACGCTGAACCTGCCACTGAAGAACCACAGTCCGCAGCAGCGCCGGGACCCGCCAAGTTGACGGCGGAGACAATTCACGGCATTCACCCGATGATCGGCATGGAAGGCATGACGCCGCAAAAGTTCATGGATTCCCCTTGATCGATCTGCGGAACCGCCAGCTATTGACATCACCTCTTCCTTTTTTTATAATTCAGGTATACTAATAAGTTAATTCTGAGATGGAGAAAGTATAAAGTCCTGTCCGTACAGAAAGAGGTTCCTTGGCTGGAAGAACCTTCGCGACCAGAATTTTAGAAAGCTACTCCGGAGTGCAGTTAAATCCTGCCGTCACGCCGCGTTAAGGTGTTTTGAGAGACACGGTTAACACTGCCGTGTAACCAGGGTGGTACCGCGAAAATAGCCTTCGTCCCTTTTATTGGGATGGGGGCTTTTTATTATGCTTGAGGAGGAATACAGATGAAGAACATGAAAGCTGCAGAAATCAGAAGATTGTATTTGGAATTTTTCCAGGAAAAAGGGCATGACGTTGAACCGAGCGCGCCTTTGGTGCCGTTCGAAGACCCTTCGCTTCTATGGATCAACAGCGGAGTTGCTACGTTGAAGAAATATTTTGACGGACGGGTCATTCCAAAAAACCCACGGATCGTCAATGTGCAGAAATCCATCCGTACGAATGATATTGAAAATGTCGGAAAAACGGCACGTCACCATACATTTTTTGAAATGCTTGGAAATTTTTCCATTGGAGAGTATTTCAAAAAAGATGCGATTCACTGGGCGTGGGAATTTCTGACGGACGAAAGATGGATGGGCTTTGAAGCGGACAAGCTTTCTGTGACGATTCATCCGGAAGACGAAGAGGCATACGCTATCTGGCTCAATGAAGTGGGAGTTCCTGCTGAGCGCATCATCCGCCTTGAAGGAAACTTCTGGGACATCGGGGAAGGGCCAAGTGGACCCAACTCGGAGATTTTCTATGACCGCGGAGCGGGCTACGGCGACGACCCGACAGACCCTGAACTTTATCCGGGCGGAGAAAATGAACGCTACCTGGAAATCTGGAACTTGGTCTTTTCACAGTTTAACCACAATCCGGATCACACGTATTCTCCTCTTCCGAAAAAGAATATTGATACCGGCATGGGCTTAGAACGCATCGCTTCAGTTCTCCAGGACGTGGCAACAAACTATGATACCGATCTTTTTGTGCCGATCATCCAAAAGACTGAAGAAATTTCAGGCGTTCGCTACGGTGACTCCATCGAAGACGATATGGCCTTCAAAGTGATCGCCGACCACGTGCGGACAGTGGCTTTTGCAATTGGAGATGGTGCTTTGCCTTCAAATGAAGGACGAGGGTATGTCCTGCGCAGACTATTGCGGCGCGCTGTTCGGTACTCGAAAAAGCTTGGCATCGAAAAACCGTTTATGTATGAACTGGTTCCGGTGACCGGGGAGATTATGCAAGATTTCTATCCGGAAGTGAACGAAAAGAAGGAATTCATTATGCGCGTTATGAAGCTCGAAGAAGAGCGCTTTCTTGAAACACTTCACGACGGTCTTTCGATTCTGGCGGAAGTCGCACAACAGCAAAAAGCAGCCGGCAATCGAATGATTCCCGGGTCAGACGTATTCCGTCTTTATGATACGTATGGTTTTCCTGTGGAATTAACTGAAGAATATGCTGAAGAAGAAGGCATGTCCATCGATTTGCCTGGATTCGAAGCGGAAATGGACGCTCAACGGAACCGCGCGCGTAATGCCCGCCAAAGCGTTGATTCCATGCAGATTCAGTCGGAAGTGCTGGGAGATATCAAAGAAGCCAGCGAATTTATCGGTTATTCGCAGACAGTTGCCGACGCGAAAGTCATCGCCATCGTCAAGGACGGTGTCTTGGTCGACAGCATTCACGAAGGCGAAGAAGCTCAGCTGATGCTGGACGAGACGCCTTTCTACGCTGAAAGTGGCGGACAGGTTGCTGACCACGGCTTTTTGAAAAACGATTCGGCCACCGTGGCTGTTTTGGACGTAAAAAAAGCACCGAACGGCCAGAATTTGCATTCGGTCAAAGTGGAATCAGGGGAATTGACAAAAACTGAGGTGCTGGCGCAAGTGGATTCTGGCGAAAGAAGACACACAGTCAAAAACCACACAGCGACACATTTATTGCACCAGGCTTTAAAAGATGTTCTTGGCACGCATGTAAACCAAGCCGGTTCATATGTTGGTCCGGACCGCCTGCGTTTCGACTTTTCTCATTTCGGACAAGTCACGAAAGAGGAACTTCGTCAAATTGAAGAAATCGTCAATGAGAAAATCTGGGAAGGCATCGCAGTCCACAGTGAATACCACAGCCTGAAGGAAGCAAAAGAAATGGGCGCGATGGCTTTGTTCGGTGAAAAGTATGGGGATGTTGTCCGTGTAGTTGAAATCGGCGAATTTTCATTGGAATTATGCGGAGGTGTGCATGTTAAAAACACCTCTGAAATCGGATTGTTCCAGATTGTTACTGAAAGCGGGATTGGCGCGGGTATCCGTCGAATTGAAGCTTTGACCGGCAAAGGAGCATATGAAAGTTTGAAAGCTTCCCAGCAAATGCTGGATGAGGCAGCAGCTTTGATGAAAACTTCTCCAAAAGACGTGATCCAGAAAGTCCAAGCGTCCCAACAGGAAATTAAATCGCTTCAGCGGGAAAATGAATCATTGTTGGCAAAAATGTCCAGCGCACAATCCGCTGATATCATGGCAAGCGCTCGTCAGATCGATGACATGACTGTCCTGTCTGCAAGAGTTGAAGCAAAAGACAACAATCAATTGCGTCAAATGATGGATGACTTAAAACAGAAATTCGACAAAGGCATCATCGTTCTAGGCGCCACTGACGGCGATAAAGTCATGCTGATTGCTGGCGTAACCAAATCGCTTGCTGGCGGCAATTATCACGCCGGACAAATTGTCAAACATGTGGCAGAACAATGTGATGGCAAAGGCGGAGGCCGTCCGGATATGGCAATGGCGGGAGCGAAGGACCCTTCGAAACTGAACGCAGCGCTCGAATCCGTCTATGACTTAGTGATTAAGGTTTAATAAATACAGGATATCGTATATAATGAGAGACAGGCAGCTGGAACTAACTATTCATCCAAATCCGAAAGCGAGGTGCTTGTTGTGAGCTCATTCGATAAAACAATGAAGTTTAATTCTTCAGATGAATCAATGGAACAAGAAGTGAAACACGTTATGCTTCACGTTCATACTGCACTTGAAGAAAAAGGATATCACCCGATTAACCAGATTGTCGGTTATTTATTATCCGGGGATCCTGCATATATTCCTCGTCATCAGGATGCAAGAAACATGATCCGTAAATTGGAACGGGATGAAATATTGGAAGAACTGGTGAATTTCTATATTAAAAAGAATAATGAGGAATAGTGAATGAGAACAATGGGATTGGATGTTGGTTCAAAAACCATTGGAGTGGCAATCAGTGATGCGCTCGGATGGACAGCTCAAGGAATTGAGACGATTAAAATCAATGAAGCCCAGGAAGAGTTTGGAATGGTGCGCCTGGGGGAATTGATTAAACAATACGAAGTGACCCATATCGTGGTCGGTTACCCGAAAAACATGAATAATTCCATCGGCCCGCGTGCAGAAGCTTCCGAAAGATTTGCAGCATTGCTTGAAGAAGTGTATTCTATATCGGTGACACTTTGGGATGAACGGTTAACTACGATGGCGGCTGAGAAGATGTTGATCTCGGCTGATGTTAGCCGGAAAAATCGGAAAAAAGTGATCGACAAGATGGCGGCAGTCATGATTCTGCAGGGCTATCTTGATTTTAAAAAATGATGAGGTGACACAAATGGAACACGGACAAGAGCACATTACAGTCGTTGATGAAAACGGCAACGAGCAATTATTTGAAGTTTTGTTTACATTTGAATCAGCAGATTTCGGAAAATCCTATGTTTTGTATTTCCCGGTTGGTGCAGATGAAGATGAAGACGGAGAAATCGAAATCCAAGCTTCTTCCTTTACGGAGAACGCGGACACAGACGGCAAAGTAGCCGGCGGCGAACTTCGCCCTGTTGAAACGGATGAAGAGTGGGATATGATTGAAGAGATGCTGAATACTTTCCTTGAAGAAGAAGAGGAAAACGAAGATCTTTAATCTTGCAAAAGGGCGGAATTGCTAGTTGATTCCGCCTTTTTCTTTTGGCGAGTTTTTCCGGCCCGTGCATTTGTTTTATATTTCGCGGAATATCTTGTATAATAATGAGGAAAAAACCAAAGGGGGAGCCTGTCATAAACCAGTCAAAGAAAGACATAATGTTTGAGCGGATGAAAGAAAAAAAGCAGGAAGTCAGAATCGTCCGCAGAATTGTTCTGATTACAGCACTCATCTTATTGATCGTAGCCGGCATTGCGGGTTATCAAGCATACAACTATGTGGCTGGCGCCTTGCAGCCGGTAGATGAAGAATCTTCAGAGATCGTCAATATCGAAGTTCCGATTGGTTCGAACCTCGATACAATCGCGACTCTTTTGGAAGATAATGGGTTGATCGAAGACGCCCGCATATACAAATACTATGTGCGATTTAATAACGAATCCCAGTTTCAGGCGGGCAGCTACGATTTGACCCCTTCCATGACGCTAGCAGAGATCACGGAAAGCCTGAAAACCGGCAGAGTCTATCATGAGCCGTTATTTAACATTACATTCCCGGAAGGTTTGACTCTTGAAGAAATTGCGGACCGGGTGATTGCAGAACGGACCGATCATTCTGCTGAAGATTTCATGGCAAAAGTGCAGGATGAGGAATATCTCAATTCCTTGATGGAGAAATATCCGAACTTGTTGACCGAGGAAATCAAAGGGGAAGATGTCCGGTATGCACTAGAGGGCTATCTATATCCCGCAACTTATCCGTTCTATGAAGAGGATCCAAGTTTAGAACTGATTATTGAACAGATGCTCGACGCTACAGCGTCAATTGTCCAGCAAAATCAGGCGGCGCTTGATGAAATCGGGGAATCCCCTCACTGGCTGCTGACGTTCGCGTCGCTGTTGGAAGAAGAAGCGACAGCCCAGTCTGACCGCCAGACCATCGCAAGCGTGTTCTACAACCGCATGGAAGATGGCATGCCACTTCAGACTGACCCGACAGTCATTTATGCAATGGGCGAGCACCGTGACCGATTGTTCAACACGGATTATGAATTTGATCACCCTTATAATACCTATCAGATCTCTGGCATGCCGCCAGGCCCGATCGCCACACCGGGAGCTTCTTCAATTGAAGCTGTACTCGATCCCGCCCAAACGGATTATTTCTATTTCCTGGCGGATTCGACCGGGCAGAACCATTTTGCCCAAACTTATGAGCAGCATTTGGCGAACCGGGATCAATACATTACCGGCAACAACTGATCGGTTTTAGCCTGCAAACTAACAGACCATCGGCAACTTTGCCGGTGGTCAATTCTTTGTATGAGCCGGCATTTCTCATAACTAAACGCTAATTCATGCAGCAAGTTTCGGTTTATGTTATTATGAAGACTGATTTTGTGTCATCCAAAGGAGTTTTTTCTGGTCATGAATGAGCAGTTGACTAATACTTTAAACTTAATAGAAGAATATG
>DATHVY010000139.1:0-4734 GCA_035461045.1 Planococcus sp. (in: firmicutes) | reverse complement strand
GCTTTTCTTTTGTGAACTTTATGAACAAAAAGGTTATTAAATTCATTATAGAACTTATTTTGTAAACGGTTACATTCTGAAAATTCGAAGTTATACTTCTTTTAACAACAAACGCAATCAATTATAAGGGGGAAACGAAATGAAGAAGATGTGGTTAGGTTCAATGCTGGCAGCCAGTGCACTGGTATTTGCGGGGTGCAACACAGACGATGGTTCTGCGGGGGAGACAAATGGTGAAGGCGGAGCTTTTGAACCGTCAAGCAATATTGAAGTGGTTGCTCCAGCAGGTGCCGGAGGCGGATGGGATACAACAGCCCGTGAAGTGGCCAGAGTTTTTGGGGAAACTGGAATGATTGACGAGAACATGACCGTTATTAACCGCGAAGGCGGCGGCGGAGCCATCGGATGGGCTTATGTTCATGGCAAGGACGGCGATCCGCACAGCATGTTCGTCGCATCTCCTCCGTTGATGTTCGTTCCATTGAATGGCCAATCAGAATTTGGACATGAAGATTTCACGCCGATTGCAAATGTTATCGCGGATTATGGTGCTTTTGCAGTTCACGCCGACAGTGAATGGGACGACTTAAATGACTTGTTCGACCAAATGAAAGAAGATCCACAAAGTGTGACTGTTATCGGAACATCTGCTCCAGGAAGCATGGATCACATGCAGTTTGTACGTATTGCGAAAGCTGCTGGCGTTGACCCGACACAAATCAAATATGTTTCCGACCAAGAAGGCGGAGCTTTGACAGCTGTCTTGAACGGTTCAGTGGATGTCTTTTCAACCGGTGTAGGTGAAACGATTGAACAAGTGCGTGCCGGAAATATTAAAGTTTTGGGGATTACGGCTGAAGAGCGCATGACAGGGGATGTGCTTTCTGATTTCCCGACAGCCATGGAACAAGGGATTGACGAAGAGTTCGTTAACTGGAGAGGGTTCTTCGGTCCTCCGAACATGGAGCCTGCGGCCGTTGAATATTATGAAGCCAAATTTAAAGAACTGAGTGATTCTGAGGAATTTGCAGAAGTTCGCGAAAAATATGGTTGGAACGAAATGTATATGGGTGCTGAAGAATACAAAGAGTTTTTGGATAATGAAAAAGAAGAAATTCAAGCATTGCTGGAAGAAATCGGATTAGGAAGCTAATAAGGATGAAACCGAATACTAGCTATTCGGTTTCTCTCTTTTCAGTTCAAAGGAGGCGTTTGAATTGCTGTCAACGATAAACCGAAGAATTGGTCTTTTACTGTTTTTAATTGCTTCAGGATATTTGTTTTTGAGTTACCAGTTGCCGAATTATCCGTATTCGCCTGTTGACGCTGATGTGATACCCAAAGGCCTAGGCTTTTTAATGATTCTATTATCCATCTTGCTCTTCTTCTCGCGGGCAGTGGAAACAGAGGCTGAAAAAGCGAAGCGCAATATTCCGAAAAAAGAATTGCTCGTGCTGCTGGCAGTTTTTGGAATGATTTTTGTTTATATTTTACTATTTGAAATCATAGGTTTCATCGTGATGACGATGATCTTCATCTTTTTCAGTTCTTGGTTCCTGGGTTACAGGGCTTTTAAAACCAATATCATTGTTTCGATCCTATTTCCGATTGTCATGTACGCAATCTTTGTATATGCACTGGGCATCTCGCTGCCTCGTGGCATCATACCACTATAAGGGGGCTTGAATCACATGGACGCTTTTCAAGGTCTTATCACCGGCTTTCAAGTCGCTTTAAGCTGGGAAGGTATATTATTTGTCTTAATCGGAGTTATTGTCGGTACACTTATCGGTATGATGCCCGGACTGGGCCCAATCAGTGCCATTGCCATCATGATTCCGATCACTTACGGTATGGATCCTGCGCCAGCACTTGTGATGATGGCCGGTGTTTACTACGGGGCGGTATTCGGCGGATCAACTTCTTCGATTCTATTGAATGCTCCCGGGATATCCGGCACAGTAGCCACTTCTTTTGATGGCTATCCGATGGCACAGCAAGGGAAAGCCGGCAAAGCGCTGGCGATTGCTGCCGTCGCGTCGTTCTTCGGCGGTACGGTTTCTGTCATCATGCTCATGCTTCTTGCCCCGGCTTTATCCAGTGTGGCCATTTCGTTCGGTCCACCTGCTTATTTCGCACTGATGCTGATGGGTTTGACCGCAATTTCCAGTTTATCTGAAGGGTCCACCATAAAAGCGATGATTTCTGCTGTAGCAGGAATCATGGTCGTGACGATCGGAATCGATCCGCAAACCGGAACGCAGCGGTTCACATTCGGCAGCGTCAACTTATTTGACGGTTTCGATTTCCTGATTATCGCACTTGGTTTGTTTGCGATTGCTGAAGTTTGTATGCTGGTTTTGAACCGCAGAAACCGCAGCTTGAGTGACGACCAGAAGCTTGGAAGCATCAAATTGTCAAAGCAGGATCTGAAGGAAATGAGCGGCCCGATGACGCGCCAATCATTTGTCGGTTTTATCCTTGGCGTATTGCCGGGTGCCGGCGCAACGATTGCGTCATTCATCAGTTATATCTTTGAAAAGAAAATCGCAAAAAATCCTGAAGAATTTGGTAAAGGCTCTATTAAAGGACTTGCGGCTCCAGAGAGCTCCAATAACGCTGCGACGAGCGGTGCATTTGTTCCGCTTTTGAGCCTTGGGATCCCGGGATCCGGTACGACAGCCGTCATGCTTGGTGCATTTCTCGTGTTGGGCGTTCAGCCTGGTCCGTTGTTAATGACTGATCGCCCGGAAATTTTCTGGGGCATTATCGCTTCTATGTATTTAGGGAATATCTTCTTGCTCGTGTTGAACCTGCCATTGATTCCTTATTTGGCTAAGATCCTGAGTATTCCAAGACCGTTGCTGATTTCGCTGGTCATCATGTTCAGTTTGATCGGCGTCTACTCGATCAGCTTCAATACGTTCGATTTGTATATGCTGTTGGTTTTTGGGGCATTAGGGTTTGCCATGCGGATCTTCTCGTTCCCGGCACCGCCATTTATCTTGGCGTTCATCCTTGGAGGCATGATGGAGCAGGCGTTCAGACAGTCGATGACCATTTCCAACGGAAGCTTAGCCATTTTTGTCAACAGCCCGCTTCCGTTGTCACTGATTCTAATTGCGTTGCTGTCACTCGTGTTGCCAGCCTTCATCAAATGGAGAAGCAGACGCAACTTGCTTAAACAACAATAAGGGGTGATGGGATGAGACATTCAAAGGCGCTTTTTTGGCTGCTTGTCTGCATAATCGCCTCGCTGCTTGTCATTGCGGTTCAATCAGGAGGGCTGGATGCTTATTCATCCACCCAGCAATTGACCCTGCTGCTGTTGGGAATTGCCATTTATTTTTGGACGGCAAGCACCATGCCGTTCGCCGCTTCCAGTTTATTGTTGGTCGGATTGATCCTGATCTTCGGCTTGGTTGATGAACCCGAAGGTGCATTTAGCGGATTTCTCTCAAACGCATTGTATTTTATTCTGGTTCTTTCGTTGATCTCCCGTGCGTTAGTTGTGGCCGGAGCAGATCGGGTGTTTGTGAACATTCTTTTGAAACTGAGCAGAGGCGGAATCCGGACAATTTTGTTCGGGTTGCCTCTGCTTATTCTGTTCATGCCGATTCTTCTTCCTTCGGCTGTCGCGAGGTTCCGTATTTTAGAACCGATTATTGAACAGATTAATTCAACATTCCGTTTAGGGGAACAGAGCTTTTTCCGAAAATACAGCATGTACGTGATCGGCATGATGAATCAGAATTCAACGATGATCGTTTTTACTGGCGGTGGATTTCCGGTTTTGGCGGCGCAGCTTCTAAAGGACTTCGGCGGTGTCCAAATATCCTGGATCGGTTGGTTTCTCCGTATCGCGCCTCCTTTATGGCTTGCGATGTTCATTGTAAGTTTCGGGATCTGGTTTTATTTTAAGCGAACTTCAGAAGAGCTGCCTCTTGCCGGTTCGGCCGTGATCGAACAGCAGAGTGGATTGCCGAAACGCTTTTGGTGGATCATGGTGCCTTTTATCGCAATGATCATCAGCTGGATGGTGCTGGATCAAGAGCAGGTGCCCCTCATCATTGCACCGATTTTGTTGGTGGCGTATTACGCGCTTCCGGTGAATGGACTGATCACAAATAAAATGGTCAGGGAGCATGATTGGGAGAATTTTCTGCTGTTGGGCGCGTCGTTTTCGCTCGGATTTGTCATCGAAGAAACCGGAACGGCACTGGTCTTGGCTGAACAAATGCTGACCTTGCTGCCGGAGGGGCTCGGTGACTTTGGCAATGTGCTGTTTGTGGCTTGTTTTATCTTCGCACTGCGGTTTCTTTTTGTAGTGCCGTCCACATCGATGATCGTTATTTTTCCGATCATCATGAACTACGCTGAAATTCTCGACTTGTCCGTGATTTCTTTAGCGTTTTTGGTCATCATGATCATCGGAGGGGTCACCATTTTGCCGATTCACTCGCCGACCACGTTTCTGGCGTTTGGGACAGGAGCTTTTTCGAAAAAAGAACAGGTGATCATCGGCAGCTATTCCAGCGCGGTTATCAGCATCATTGCGGTCTTTTGGGCAACTTTCATTTGGTAAGAAAGGTTCCTGTCCGCGTTTTTCTTTCTTCTATTGAAAGAGTACAATGGAAGAAAGAAAGTTACTGAAAGGAAGAAACGCATGAAACCAGTGATTGTGGCTGAAAAACCGAGTCAGGCAAAAGCGTATGCCGATGCATTCAAAACAAC
>DATHVY010000138.1:0-12357 GCA_035461045.1 Planococcus sp. (in: firmicutes) | reverse complement strand
CGACCAGCTGCGTTTCATGAATCGCTATATGTATTAATCATTTCAATAAGGAGTGAATTTGATGTTAGTAGAAGAAATCATGAAAACGGAAGTACATACCCTTCGATCAGATCAAACCGTACAGGATGTTTTGAATTTATTTGAAGAAAAACGAATACGCCATGTACCGATAATGGAGAACGACAAAGTCGTCGGTATTGTAACCGACCGGGATTTGAAAGATGCCCTTCCTTCACGTTTCACAGTATCACCCAAGGGTGAGCCCTATAAAAAGAAAATTGAAGAAATCATGACAAGAAATCCTGTAACTTCCCACCCGCTCGATTTTGTTGAAGAAGTGGCCCTGCTTTTTTATGATCAAAAAATTGGCTGCCTACCTGTCATCAGCAATAACAAACTGGTTGGAATCCTTACGGAAACGGACTTACTATACACGTTCATAGAACTGACCGGTGCTCATCAGCCAGGTTCCCAAATCGAAATAAAAGTCCACAATAGATCTGGAATCCTTCATGACGTATCCAAAGTATTCCAGGCAAAAAACATCAACATATTAAGTGTTCTCGTCTACCCCGACCGGAAAGACGAAGGAAACAAAATCCTGGTTTTCCGTGTGCAGACAATGAACCCCTTATCCTTGATCAATGACTTGAAAAAAGAAGGTTTTGATGTCTTATGGCCAAACACACCACAAATGAACGAATGAAACATGCAGTATTTGTTTTTTCAGAAGATCAATTGGGGTATAAATTTTCTGAAACACATCCATTTAACCAAAAAAGACTGGTCTTGACGATTGATTTACTTAGAGAAATGAAGGCGCTTACAGATGACATGATCGTTCCAGCCAGAATCGCCACAGACGAAGAATTGCTGCTGGCCCATGACCAGCGCTATATTGATATCGTCAAAAAAGCCAGTAAAGGCGAAATCACGTCGGCAGCCGGAGAAAGCTACGGAATCGGTACCGAAGACACACCGATATTCGAAAACATGCATGAAGCCAGCGCTCGGCTGGTCGGTGGAACCTTAACCGCTGTGGACTATGTTATGGAAGGAAAAGCACAGCATGCCTTGAACTTAGGGGGAGGCCTCCATCATGGCTTCAGGGGTAAGGCATCGGGATTTTGCATTTACAATGACAGTTCCGTTGCTATCAATTATATGAAACAAAAGTTCGGAGCCCGCGTTCTTTATATCGATACAGATGCCCATCACGGTGACGGCGTTCAATGGTGCTTTTACGACGATCCAGATGTATGTACCGTATCGATACACGAAACCGGCAGATACCTCTTCCCTGGCACTGGAAACATCAATGAACGCGGCAGTGGCCAAGGTTATGGCACTTCGTTCAACTTTCCAATAGACGCATTCACAGAAGATGAATCCTTTTTAACCATTTATCGCACAGCAATGAAAGAAATTGTTGAATTCTTCAAGCCGGATGTTATTCTGTCCCAAAATGGAGCGGATGCACATTATCTGGATCCTCTGACACATCTATACGGCACGATGGACATTTATCGGGAAATCCCTAAGATTGCCCATGAACTGGCTCATGAATATTGTGAAGGACGATGGATTGCTGTAGGTGGAGGGGGATATGATATTTGGAGGGTTGTTCCAAGAGCCTGGTCTCTTGTTTGGATGGAAATGAATAATTTCTCGCCTCCATCCGGCCGCTTGCCTGAAAAATGGTTATCCAAATGGCAGCCTGAGTCTCCTGTTGCCCTTGTGGAGACGTGGGATGACCCAAAAACCATGTACAAACCAATTCCCAGAAAAGATGAAATCACCGATAAAAATCAACAAATGCTTGATAAATCCTTATATATGATCAGAAACGCATAAAAGCTCCCCGAGGGGAGCTTTTTTAATGGTTTTTTGTTGATTGACGTTCTTCGATCCGGTAAGGCAAAATCACTTGAGTTTCTGCAATTTCTTCCCCACTCATAAACTTTGTCAGTAAGCGCATCGAAACAGCGCCAATGTCATAAAGAGGAAATGCGATGGTGGTGAGCATCGGCCGCGCCATTTTGGCCAGCTTCGAGTTTTCATAACTGATGACTTCAATCTCTTCAGGAATTTTCAAACCATGTGATTCAACCGTATGGATAACTCCGATCGACATTTCATCATTGCTGACAAAATAAGCAGTTGGCGATTTTGGCTTTAACTGGTTCACAGCATCAATCGCCTCTTCGTATGAATTATTGCACTCGACAACAAGCTCCTCATCGAAGTCGATGCCTGCTTCATTCAACGCATCTTTGTAAGCCTTCAATTTATAATCCTTGTTGATCTTTGAAGTTAATGGGCCGGAGATCAATGCAATTTTTTTATGGCCATTATCAATCAATTTTTTTACCGCTTCTAATGCAGCTCCATAATAGTCGATATTAACAGAAGGAATATTGCCTGTTTCATCAATGGATCCCGCAAGTACAATCGGTGTTGGCGATCTACCCATCTCATGCTGCAATTCCGGTGAAACCATATCCGTCATGAATATGATCCCATCCACTTGTTTGCCAAGCATCGTTTCCAACAACTGAAGCTCTTTGTTCTGATTCTGATCCGAGTTCGATAGGATGATATTGTAACGATACATGGTTGCAATATCTTCGATTCCACGTGCCAGCTCTGCATACATACTGTTGGAAATGTCAGGGATGATAACGCCGACCGTTGTTGTTTTTTTGCTTGCCAAGCCCCTCGCGACTGCATTAGGACGATAGCCAAGCTCTTCGATTACCTTTAAAACTTTTTTTCGCGTGACAGGCTTAACATTCTGATTGCCATTCACTACGCGGGAAACCGTAGCCATGGATACGTTTGCTTCCCTAGCCACATCATAAATTGTAACGGTCATTGTACGCCCTCCTTTCCATTCTCTCTCTAATTCTACGATAGAAACTTAAAAGATATCAACTAAAAAAGAAAAGCCGGAAGAATTCCGGCTCTTCATACTTATACTTTCATTTCGTATTGCTTCATGAATTTCATCAAAGCATCGTAGTAGTCATCAAACTGACCAAGGTCCATTTGCTGCTGAGCATCAGATAATGCTACAGCTGGATCCGGATGCACTTCAGCCATAACTCCATCAGCTCCAATGGCTATTGCCGCTTTCGCTGCTGGAAGTAGAAGGTCGCGGCGACCTGTAGAATGAGTTACATCCACAAATACCGGAAGGTGCGTTTCTTGTTTCAGGATTGGAACTGCTGATATGTCCAATGTATTGCGTGTCGCTTTTTCATAAGTGCGGATACCACGTTCACAAAGAATGATCTGGCTGTTCCCTGAAGCGATAATGTATTCTGCTGCGTGGACAAATTCATCCACAGTCGCTGACATTCCGCGCTTCAACAGAACCGGCTTGTTGATTTGTCCGACTGCTTTCAGTAGTTCAAAGTTTTGCATGTTACGAGCTCCAACTTGGACCACATCCACATAGTCAAGTGCTTCTTCCAAATGTCCGGGTGTCACGATTTCAGAAACAACAGCCAGTTTATATTCATCTGCCGCTTTTTTCAGCATTTTCAACCCTTCGAGTCCCAGTCCCTGGAAGTCGTATGGAGATGTACGAGGCTTGTAAGCTCCTCCACGGATCAACTTAAGTCCTTTACCGCCGATCGCTTCAGCAACCTTTGATACTTGCTCCTGTGATTCTACTGCGCAAGGTCCGAAGATGAATGAAGGATTGCCAGAACCAATATTTTCTCCGTTGATCGTGATGACTGTGTCTTCTGCTTTTTTCTTTCTCGAAACGAGCAAAGCTTTTCGAATATCTTCTTCCTGCATATCCAAAGCGGATTTGAAGATTTCCTTGAAAATATGATCAACAGTTTTTTGATCCAAAGGACCACTGTTATTCTCTTTCAACAGGTTCAACATGTGACGCTCGCGAACTGGATCATAGCGGTTCACACTTTGTTTCTCTTTTAACTTCCCGATGTCTTGTATCACGGAAGCCCTCTCATTGATAAGAGACAGAATTTGCAAGTTTACCGCGTCGACTTTTTCTCTAAGTTGTTCTAATTCCAAATGGCCCATTCTAAAACTTCCCCTTTCGTAAATCACCTTTAGTCGGTGACTCATCTTAACATATTAGAACTATTATAAGCAAAGTATTCGGTAAAGTCACGCAAAACATTTTAGCGATTCAACGCGCTAAAGTATTTAAATGCATTATTTCCATATAATGGTCTACACATGACCTATTTATTCGGATAAAAGGTTCATCACTGATTATTCTCGTTTTCGTGGAATCTCTCTACACTCCCCCAAATGCGCCCCAAGCCAATGACCTTCACTTCTTATCAAAAATCATATATGAATAAAGTACGACGAAAATCGAATAAGTCTAATAAATGACTTTTTTCTCAAATAAATAAACGCCGAAGCAAATGCTTCGGCGTTTGTTTATGCGATGTACTTTTGCATCGCCTTGCTTGTTATATCGCTGTGAGAAGCGTGCCAATTCACTTTTTGATTAGCAAAATGAAAGGCTTGTGGAGATTGGTGCTTAACATCTGTGATTTTTTCAATAGCCTGCGATAATTCCTTATCTTCCTGAACTACCAAGAATAGAAATAATTGGTTGGAATGAAGAGATGCATATTCATTATACTCATTCCAAGCAGCAGCCGAAATCGGGCACGTGCTGCTGTGTTTAAATAACCAATAGCTTTCTTTACCGGCAGTTACCTGTTTCAGGCTATCCAAATCTTGTACACGCACGAGATTTTCCATTTAAACCGCTCCCAAACTATTTCTTAGAGTTATTGTTAGATCCAGTGTTTGAACCTGTTTTATTGCCGTTTGTTTGAGATTTCTTCTCTTCTTTCACTTCTTCTACAGCTTCTTTTAAAGCGTTAGCAGTAGATGTGAAGGCTTCTTGCCCTTTTTTCTCAGTTGAATCAATGCCGCTTTGGACAGTGTCCAGCATTTCGATAGTCTCTTCTCCTTCTGAAGAAGCAGTTCCATCGTCCATTGGAGATTGCTCGCTTTTCAGGTTCTTCACTTTATCTACAACTTTATTGGATTGATCTTTCACTTGTTGTGCAAATTCGTTGGATTGATCTTTCACCTGTTTTGCAAAGTCACTTGATCTTTCTTTGCTTGAATCAGTGAAGTCTGATGTCTTTTCCTTGAACTCGCTAGTACGAGCGTTTAAATCAGAGATCAGTTCTTTGCCTGATTTAGGTGCTAGGAACAGGGCTGTAGCAGCACCGATGATTCCACCAACAAGTACTCCGATAAGAAAGTCTTTTGAACCTGATTCTTCTTCATAATCATAAAGGTCGTCATAGCGGTTCGACATTCCGTAGGATAGAGGCACATATTCATTTTGGTTCTGATTTTCTTTATAGCTGTTTTGCGAATAGTAGTCCTTGTTGTATCTAGATTCGTTATAGTTTGGTTTTTGGTTATTCGAGTTATTGTTAGTCATTGGTCATTCCTCCATTAAAATTAGTATTGGTCACTACTGTGTGGCAACTTTTTTTGTCCTGGAACAGGTTCGTATGACGATGCTGCGCGGGCTTCATAAACTTTACGTTCTTTCCACTTATCGCGGATACCCATTGCAACATTGCCCCATTGGACAACCTGTGCAATTTTTTCTTCATTTTGTTCAACGTGTGTTGAAACAGTAGTTGTGATGCGGCGCACAGATGAATTCAAATCATTCACTGAATTGCCGACTCCTCTGACTGCATCCACCACTGAGTTGAGTTTGACCGATTTGTCTTGAATGTCTTCAGCCAATTCGTTGGTTTTATGAAGCAGGTTTGTTGTTTCGAGTGTGACCCCCTGCAGCTGGTTTTCAAGACCGGATACTGTCCCTGAAACTTCTTTCAGGGTATTTTTCAACGAATTGAAAGTCATAGCCAGAGCTATGCATAAAATTAAAAATCCGACTGCAGCCACAATTGCGGCTATGTAAAGCAAAATTGTCCAATCCATCCTTATTCCTCCTTTATTTAGTGAAAAGCTATATCCTAAATGTACCCTTGATGCAGTACGCCTAAACACATGCCTTATACTATTATTCCATAAACAAATTTAATTCCCTGCAAAAAAACAGTTTAACTTTTCTAGTTAAACTGTTTTTTTTGTTTCAATGGTATTTTCAAATGCTGTCTGGAACTTTGTTACGTCTCCAGCACCCATGAACAAGTAAACAGCATTGCCATGTTCGAGCAATGGACTAACATCATCGAATTGCAGGATCTTGCTGTTTTCTATCTTTTCAACAAGATCATTGATTGTCAGCGTGCCTTTGTTTTCTCTGGCAGATCCAAAAATTTCACACAAATACACATGGTCGGCCCCGCTTAAGCAATCCGCAAATTCTTGAAGAAAAGTCTGCGTACGAGTATACGTATGCGGCTGGAAGATGGCGACAAGTTCCTTATCCGGGAACTTTTGACGAGCTGATTGAAGCGTAGCCCGTATTTCTGTCGGGTGATGAGCGTAATCATCTATCAAGATGCGGCTTCCCACTTCAGTCTGAGTGAATCTTCTTTTAACGCCTTCGAAATCCAGAAACTGCTGCTGAATGATGTCTGCCGGAATGTTTTCGTAATGGCACAGCGAAATCACTCCAAGAGCATTCAAAATTGCGTGATCACCGAACATCGGAATGGTGAATGTGTGGAATAATTCATTGCGAATCATTACATCGAATGTTGTGCCTGAACTGGACTTTTTCACATTCGTCGCCTGGAAATCGTTCTCTTCGCCAAATCCATAATAGACGACAGGAACAGGCGCTTGGATTCTTTGAAGATGTTCGTCATCACCACAAGCGATGATACATTTCTTCACTTGTTGTGCCATTTCTTCAAACGCATTGAACACGTCATCAATGCCGGTAAAATAGTCCGGATGATCAAAATCAATATTGGTCATAATCGCATAATCCGGATGATAGGCTAGAAAATGTCTCCGGTATTCACAAGCCTCCACTACAAAAAAGTGCGAGTCTTCCATGCCGTGCCCCGTTCCATCGCCGATTAAATACGAAACGGGCTTATAACCATTCAGCACATGCGCCATCAGGCCAGTGGTCGAGGTTTTGCCATGTGCACCTGTGATGGCTACCGAAACATATTGTTTCATAAGGTCTCCGAGAAAAGTGTGGTATCGGATGATGGTAGCGCCAAGCTCCCGGGCTTTCACCAGTTCGGGATGTTCATCATTAAAAGCATTCCCTGCGATGATTGTCATGTTTTTTTCAATATTGTTTTCGTCGAACGGCAAGATGGTGATGCCTCGTTGCCGCAGCCTGTCTTCCGTAAAAAAATGCTGTTCGATATCAGAACCTTGAACCTGCTGTCCCATATCATGCATGATTTGCGCAAGCGGGCTCATACCGGAACCTTTGATCCCGGTAAAGTGTAAAATTGTCATAAATGAACCTCCTGTGGAAGTTGAAAATTAGTCTAAAGAAAGCGCTTTGCGAAATCAATAGCGAATGAACATAAAGTATATTATACGATTATTTCTTTAAGATATCCAGATAGGACAGCGAATTCCCACTATCTCTTAGGATCTTGAACCCTTTGGTTACTGAAAAACCTGCTCCATGTCTTCTTCTGTAATTAAAACAGTTCTAGCTTTGCTGCCGTTTTGTTCAGAGATAAACCCATGCTGCTCAATCAGGTCCATCAATCTTGCAGCCCGGTTATACCCGATATGAAACTGGCGCTGAAGCAGTGAAGTGGAGGCACTGCCCTGAATCATGAGGAAACGGCAGGCTTCTTCAAAGAGGTCATCTTGCTCGGCTGAAGCGCTGCTGCGTTTGATCAGCTCTTCTTCTTTGAAGAAATATTCCGGTTCCCCTTGCTTACGGACATGTGAAATGACGTCTTCGATTTCTTCATCTGTTACAAAAGTTCCTTGAATTCGGACCGGTGCCGACATTCCGTTTCCAAGGTACAGCATATCGCCCTTGCCAAGCAGCCTTTCTGCTCCTTGCATATCAAGAATGGTCCGGCTGTCCACTTGAGAAGAAACTGAAAATGCGATGCGTGTCGGGATATTCGATTTGATCAGACCCGTGATCACGTCCACTGAAGGGCGCTGTGTAGCGATAACGAGATGTATTCCACAGGCACGGGCCTTTTGTGCAATACGGCAAATAGCGTCTTCTACATCAGATGGCGACATCATCATCAAATCCGCCAATTCGTCAATGACGATCAGGATGTATGGTAAATGCTGGGCATGGTCCCCTTTTTCCTTTACAAGTTTATTGTAACGGTCCAGGTCCCGAACACCTGAATGAGCGAACAACTGGTAACGGCGCTCCATTTCTTCGACGGCCCACTTCAAAGAAGCGGTCGCTGCTTTCACATCCGTGATGACTGGACTGACCAAATGGGGGATGTGATTATACGGTGCAAGCTCCACCATTTTCGGATCGATCAGCAACATCTTGAGATCTCTGGGGGTCGATTTGTATAATAAGCTGACCAGTATGGAGTTGATGCAGACACTTTTCCCGGAGCCAGTTGCGCCGGCAATAAGCCCATGCGGCATTTTGCGCAAGTCCAATGTTACCGGTTTGCCGGTCAAGTCCAGTCCCAGTGCAGCTTCCAATGGAGAATCCGAATCTTGGAACACCGGACTGTCGATGATTTCAGAAATTCGCACTGGCCGTGATGTACGATTTGGAATTTCGATGCCAATGGAACTTTTTCCTGGAATCGGCGCTTGAATCCGAATGTCTTTAGCCGCTAGAGCCAGTTTCAAATCATCTGCAAGGTTTCGGATCTTGCTGACTTTTATGCCTTGTGCCACTTTCAACTCAAATTGAGTGACTGCTGGCCCTTGAACGATGCCAAGTATGGTGGCTTGCACTTGAAAATTCGACAACGCTTCAATAAGACGGCCGCCCTGTTCTTCCATCCAACTTTGGTCTCTGTGATCATTTTCAGGCGTTCTTAAAATAGAGCTGCCTGGATGTGTATAAGCAGGCTTCACTTCAGGAGAGACAGTCTCGGCTGCCTGCTCCGGTGTGGATGCTGTTTCCTCAGAAGTTGCCACCGCTTCTATCTGAGGTATAGGCTTGGGGGTTTTCTTCGCCCGCTCTTTATCCGATTTCAGCATCAACACGTTAAAGGGCACCGTTTTGTCTTTTTTGGATTTTGGTTGGGAAGATTCCTTTTTTAAGGAAGCATTCAACTCTGCAATCGTTTTCTGCGGTTCAAAACCTTTGCGTGTGCCTCTTTTTGGCTCTACTGTTTTCTCCATTGGAAGCGGCTTCGGCTCGTCCTCTTGCTTATCATCTTCTTCGATGACGGGCTGAACGATGGGCTCAGAATCAATGCTTGGCTTTTGAACAGGCTCAACTTCTGTTGTTGTCTCTGCAACGGCAGTTGCTGGCTGTTCATCTGCAAGTACCGGCTCGTCATCTTTCACGATCTGCTTTTGTGCTTGCAGAGATTTCTCCCATTCTGCAGGCACAAAAGCTATGGGATTCGGGCTAGGTTCCGGCTCCACTTCTTCAGCTTTGCGCTCTTTCTGCTTCAATAACTTGTCTATAGGCGCAGGATTGTAGTTATTGAATCCATGGACCGGTGAGGGCACCTTGGTCGGTTGGAACCGGCGCGGCTGGATTTTTCTAATCGCAGGTTTTGCCTGTGTTTCTTGTAATTTGCTGTATGGTTTTTCGTTTCTCTTTTTAGGTTCCTCTTCCTTTGGGTCGGGTCTTCCCGATCCAAAGGAAGCTATTTCTTCATCCGATATCAATGGAAAGCGGAAAGGCGGTTTTTTCGCTTCGCTTTTCGGCTGTATTTCTTCTGGAGCTTCTTCTGCTCTCTCTTCAGGCATTTCTGAAAACATACGTTGCCATGTATTTTTAATCCAGCTCATTTATTTCACGCCTTTGCATTAAATACTGTACCGGTTTCGGAGTCCTCTGGAAGTACAAGAATCCCTTTTTCTTCCGGTGCGTTCGGCAATCCTAATTCTTTTGCAGAGCAAATCATCCCACTCGAGGCCACTCCGCGAAGTTCTGCGTCACGGATAATCATTCCGGAAGGCATAACTGCCCCCACTTTTGCCACAACCACTTTCTGCCCTTGTTCAACATTGGCGGCACCGCACACGATCTGAAGTGTTTCAGATCCAACAGCTACTTTGCAGACGTTCAATTTATCTGCATTGGGATGTTTGGATTTTTCTTCGACGAAGCCAACCACAAACTTGGGTGAAAGGTCGACTTCAAGCGTAAATTCCACTCCGTTCCTTTCAAGTGCGTTCTGTAATCCTGTCACCAGCGATTCAGAAGTTTCAATGTCACCGCTTGATGGCACATCGATGTAAGTTGAAGCCTGGAACAAATTGAAGCCGGCAATTTTCCCTTCCTCATCTTTGATCAAGGTGATGTCGCCGAATGTTTCAGTTTGTATTTTTTCGGGCTTTTCGGTTTGGAGTTGAACCAGCATTACATCGCCGATTCCATCTTTGTTATAAAATGCATTCATTTTTTATCGTTCTCCTCGTTAGGTCTGTTTTTTGCCATAATAAAAATGGGCTCAAGTTCATCGTTTTCATAAATAAACGACAAGGATGTGATCGGCACTTTGCCATTGGTAAAGAAGTGCATCGCCATTTGGGCCAGCACATCATAGCCGGTCTCATTTCGGATATCACCGATGATCAATACATCCTGATGGGGAACGGATACCGTCATATCCCCCTGAATTTTCTTTTTCATGTCTTTAAGGAATTTTTCGTTTAAAATACGTGATGCATCATAGCCATCGTTTTGGTTCAGAAAATAAAACACATTCCCTGAAACGTGGTCTTCTTTTACAGCTGTTTTCAATGTTTTCACTTGGAATTTCGCTTTTTCCTTGATCTGTTCAACTGATAACCCTAATGAATCTAACATATTTTCATCAATTAAGCGATAGGTACTCCCGACATCAAGGGCGTAATAGATGCGAGTTTCCGCGGTATGGTCGGCAGTGATAAAGGGGTGCCCTTCTTTTGACTCCTCTGGAAAGGAAGTAGAACGGATAACCGGATATATCGCATTTGAAGTTCCGAGTTCGCCTTTCGCTTCCTTTTCCATTGCTTCGAAAGTCTGTGTGATCGTATAGACGATTTCCTGAATCGCCTCATCACCTTTTGAATCGAATCGGTTAATCACTTGAGGAAGAGAGACGGTCATCCCTTTATTCAAAGAAGCATGTTGGATGTTGACCGAATCCTTTTCTCGATCATATCGCCACTGGAGTTCACGGCTTGGCATCCGCTCTCTTAATATATTTACTAGTTCAGTCGATTTCATGGAACTCACCCTTTCATTCAAAAACAAACGGTTCCACCTTTGAAGGCGAACCGTCTTGTCATTATATTTTTAAACTTTCAATGAAACTTTCAATTTCTTGCTTGGTTTTTCTATCTTTGCTAACAAAACGTCCTGCTTCTTTGCCGTTCACAAAACCCAAAAAACTTGGAATGCCGAAAATATTCAGATCAATGCACAAATCAATGAATCGGTCGCGGTCCACGGAGATAAAAGTGAACTCATTAAATTTCGCTTCAATTTCCGGCATAATCGGATCGATCACCCGGCAATCCGGACACCAGTCGGCTGTGAACATGAAGACCGTGTTTTTGCCGTTGGATTTTTCATGGAATTCTTCAATTGAGTTTAAATGTTGCATTTCAACATCTCCTAGTTGTCTGGATCGACGGATTTTACCGTTTGCATCATCCAGTCCATATTTGAGTCAATATCACTTGCTTCCGATATCGTAGTCATCTTAACCCCGCCGGCACTTACAACGATTTCAAAGCGGTCGTCAGCAATTTCCCTGACCGTAGCAAAGCCGAAGCGTCCATTTTGCCGAAACGTTTCGTCTACTGCCCATTGTTGTTCATCATTGGCTTTTTGGAGGTCATAGAAAAGTGTGCTATCCGGCTCTTCGTTGGGATTCAGAAACAGGACAAAAGAGTCACTTCCCCGGGTAATTATAATGTTATGGGCATCCGAAGGTTCTTCCACTATGTAATTTCTTGGAACGAACAGTTCTCTATCCCCCACCGTCTCATTCGCAGCAACCGGTTCTTCTTCAAATGACTCTCTTGCATTTTCCACACCATTCACCATTCGTTCCTCTAAGGAAGCACCACAGCCTCCCAACAGGAATGTCCCAGCAATCATAAACGTGATCCATCCTTTTCGAGCCACTGCCATACCTCCCCGATCGTCTACTCTATATTTTAAAGATGTTTCAAAGCACATGCAACTAATCGCAGTTGCGCAAATATTGCCCCATTAATATTTTTACGATGTGGCCAAACATTTCACTTCTGTTTATCAATCCT
>DATHVY010000137.1:0-30523 GCA_035461045.1 Planococcus sp. (in: firmicutes) | reverse complement strand
ACATGCTAATTCCTCCTCAGACTTTTTAATCATCTATTAGATTTAATTCGGTAGGATTGCAGAAAACCCTTTGTTTGAAGTTGAAATATTCAAATTTTTTTAATGCGTAAATGCGAGAATGTGGAAAATTCAATGATTCTTTCTTTTTATCCCCCGGTTCGACTCGCGTAATAAGGCGGAGGTTCCGCTTTGATGCCGAATAATCCCCGTATAGGGATAAGTAGTAGTCAAGAGTCACCTCCAAGCTTCGTATTTGACATGAGCCACTGTGCTTTCAAAATTTTTAATATTTTCATTAAGTATACTATATATTGGTAATATTCAGTGTATTTTATTTGATTATTACCATTGGAAGTTTTGCTAATAGAAAAAGCCTCTTGGCTATCAGGAGAAACCCAGTATCCAGGAGGTCTTTTTCAAAGTGATGGGATTTCTACGGCAGTATGCTGATCTTCAAAAAACTTGATCAGCGTCTTTCTCGGAACGAATGAAAGGAGGTTGAACTTTCTTTCGGACTCATCGTTCAGAACGATCAGGATTGTTCCGTTGCCAGATCCAGGTCAAAAATGATGAATTTAAAATTTCAAGATCCTATTGCAAAACTTCAATCTCCCCTATAAAGTATTCTCATAAAGCAGAATGCTAAAAAACCAATCAAGGAATGGAGAGCGGCATCTATGATACTTGGTTTGCATCATGTTCAGATTACAATTCCAAAAGGCACCGAAGAAGAAGGTCGACGATTTTATTGTGGCGTATTGGGTTTGGATGAACTAGAGAAGCCGGATCCACTGAAGGGCAGAGGCGGTTTTTGGCTGCAGCTGGGCAATCAGCAAGTTCATATCGGAACGGAAAATGGAGTTGACCGGGCAGCCACAAAAGCCCATTTGGCGTACCGCGTTTCCGATTTGGCAACTTGGAGAGAGAAATTAAAGGATCGAAACATCGAAATCATCGATTCGGTCCCGATTAACGGATTTGAACGGTTTGAATTCCGGGATCCATTCGGGAACCGGGTGGAACTGATCGAACAGATCTTACATGAAGTATAAAAAGCTGATTATTAGATTCTTAAATGATTAGTGGTAAAATTGAATCTCAAGGATTGTCAGGAATTTATAAGTATATTATTCTTTCTGAACAAGAAGTACATCAAAGGGGTTTTAAAAATGCTTATGAACCAAAATCTTCACGGATTTCTCTGTGAAAAAAACAGTGGGTTTACCGACCATTGGTATGAATCATTGGATAAAAGCAAGGGTGGAATATACAGTAGCAATGATCCAAGAAAAGTGGAAAAACTAAAAGAACAAAACCGTGAATTCCATGATCATTTCTGTACCATGTTCTCTAAGGAATTGGATGAATTTACGGTTGAATTGTTTGGCTGGGTTAAAAAGATTGCCAAAGATGAAGATTTTTTATCTACGCCGCTGACAGCTGTTTTAGAAGAGTTCTTCAGAATACAGAAGCAGTATTTAACATTGATCGATGAGTTTGCAGCGCTCAATCCGGATCAAGTCACTGCTGGGGAAGTCAACGTCTGGAAAAAAGCGGTCGTCGAAACGTTAAACGACATCGTGCTGGAGTTCACCATTCAAAATACGAAAGCCAGTGAAGAGCGATTGGCTTTTCAACAGCAATTGGTGATGGAAATCAGCACGCCGGTCATTCAACTGACTTCGAAAGTAGGATTTTTGCCCTTGGTAGGTGAAATCAGTCCGGACCGGGCCCAGATGATTTTCGAGAAAGCACTTTCCGAATGCTCTAGGAAAAATATTGAGCGGCTGTTTATTGATCTGTCCGGAGTTCCTGTGATTGACACGATGGTGGCTCAGCAAATCTTCCAGGTGATCAGCGGATTGAAGATCATCGGAGTCGATACGTCTTTATCCGGCATCAGCCCGGAAATTGCACAAACTAGCGTACAACTGGGCATCAACTTCGATCAAATCAGCGTCTACAATACGCTTTCACAAGCAATCAAGTATACTGGGCTTCAACAATAATAAGGATTGAGCAAGAAGGGTCTGATTCTCAGGCTCTTTTTTTGTATTTAAATGAAAGTGGAGAATATAGATATTGAATGGTACGATGAATAAGAAATTGAATACCCGAACACTAGGGGAGTCGTAAAGACTGAGACGGAGAAATCCGGACCCTTTGAACCTGATCTGGTTGGTACCAGCGGAGGGAAGTGGCGACTATATGTTTGTTCTATTGACTTCATATATGGAACCCACTTCTTCTTGAAGTGGGTTTTTGTATGTTCGGAAATGATAAGGAGGAAACAAACAATGGCATTCAGTGATGAACTCAAAGAAAAAATTCTCCCGATTTGGAGACAGAACCATGCGCATCCTTTTGTTCAAGGCATCGGGGATGGAACTCTGGACAAAGAGAAATTCCGTTTTTTCATGGTCCAGGATTATTTATATTTGATCGACTATGCCAAACTATTTGCGTTGGGAGCGGTCAAAGCCAACGAAGTGGAAACGATGGGCAAGTTTGCGCAAATACTCGACTCCACATTGAATGAAGAGATGTCCCTGCATCGACAATACGGTAAGAAATTCGGTATTAGTGCCGAGGAGTTCGAACGGGCAACTCCTTCTCCGATTACGCTGGCTTATAGCCATTATATGTTGCACGTCGCCCAGAACGGGACACTGGCTCATCTCGTTGCAGCGGTGCTGCCCTGCATGTGGAGTTATTGGGAAATTGGCAAAGAACTCAGCAAAATCCCGGGAGCTCGGAACCATGAGTTTTACGGGGAATGGATCCAGATGTACAGTTCAGAAGAATTCGGCAGTTCAGCTCGCTGGTGCATTGGGTTATTGGATGAGTTGGCAGCGGAATCCTCTCAGGCAGAGAGAGGGCAGCTTGAAGAAATCTTCCTGAACACCACCCGATTCGAATTTATGTTTTGGGATATGGCGTTCAAGCAGGAAATGTGGCCCACTGGTAATGTTGAATAGCCATTAGAACATACGCCCCGTCTTCCAATCCGGACGGTGGCGATTTTTATGCAGGCAAAAACTTTGTAGTATATTAATGGATAATGGATTAATATTGAATAAATGGAAAATTGGAAAATCAAACGTCATCTTATTTGTAGAAAGGAAAAGGAAAACAACACTGAACCGGTTTTACAGTCAAAGGAGGCATCACATGATTCGTTCAAAATCTTTTTTATTTCTTTCCCTTTCACTCATCTGTTTCGCTGCAATTCTGAGTTGGCCATTCCCGGACAATCCACTGATCGGGATGCGCTTTGCCATTTTCGGTATTCCCATCACTACTGACCATGGTTATGACTGGATGGGATTGTCTAGTGTGATAATCCTACTGGCTGGGTTGATCCTCTTGGGAAGTTCGCTAAAATCCAATCGCCTTCTTGCAGGTATTGCGGCATTGCTTGTTTTCATGTTTGTACCACCCGTCCTTACAGAAACCTATCAAACCACGCTGGCAACAGGCATTTATGCGGTGTCCGCAAATTCCGATGATTCAACGTGTGATTTTTCAAGAGATGGTGAATCCGAAATATTAAATGGGGTATGCCGTATCAATTTCACCAATCACAGCAGAGAAGAAGTCACCTTTCAACTGCTGTTTACAGAACGATACCATGATGACGGCATCATGATGATGGCTCTAATGAACCTAAACGGCCCACTGACGGTCAGCTTGCCACCGGATGGAGAGACCACGATTGAATTTGAAGAAACAATCGACACCAGTGAAATTCCGAATGCCATATACAGTGGTTCCGCTAGTGGCTTGGAGCTGAAGATTTTTGATGATGAAAAAGAACGGGACTTGTAGATTTATACATAAGGCAAAAGGAGGCAAGAAAATGAACGAATTAATAGTGAAAAATTTAAAAGAAATTGAACAGCATCACCGCGTCAAGGTTCTCTATGCTGTGGAATCCGGCAGCCGGGCATGGGGTTTTCCATCTAAAGACAGTGACTATGACGTGAGATTCATTTATATCCATGAACCGGAGTGGTATTTGTCGATTGATCCACAAGGAATCGGCAGCAAAAGGGACGTTATCGAATTGCCGATCAATGACTTACTGGATATCAGCGGGTGGGAGCTGACAAAAGCATTGCGCTTATTCCGCAAAAGCAACCCGCCGCTGTTGGAATGGTTGAAAAGTGAAATTGTCTATTTTCAGGATCCTTCCTTTGTAGAAGGGATGAAGGAGATGGAAGCGGAAATCTTCTATCCCAATGCCAACCTTTATCATTATTTGAATATGGCCAAATCAAACTTCCGCGAAAACCTGCAAGGGAATGATATCAAGATCAAAAAGTATTTCTATGCACTGAGGCCTGTTCTGGCATGCAAGTGGATAGAGGAGTATCAAACGGTTCCGCCAATTGAGTTTCAGGAATTGCTGACTGACTTAATTCCGGAAGGAACGCTGCGAAATGATATCGAATTGCTTTTGAAACGGAAAAAAGCTGGAGATGAATTGGACAAAGAGCCGAGGATTGAAAGCATCAATCTGTTTTTGAAGGAAGAAATTGTCCGTTTAGAGGCTTACTGCAAAACCTTAACGGCCAAACCGAAAGATTCAACGAAAGCTTTAAATGAGTTCTTCCGGACAACTCTGGAGCGAATCTTTAGCTTGCCCCTTCTAAAGAGATAGCAAATGATTCCTTGGAACATTAAGAGCATCGTTTATAAAAGCGGACTTGTATCTTCACAAAATAACTTTAAGATCTTGAACTTTATGTTCAAGGTTTTTTCTTTCTGGAAATAAAAAACGAAGTCCTCAAAAGTGTTTAGTTATACTAAAGTTTCGAATAGTAAAATATAACCTGGTTTTGTTTAACGGGCAAGTACATAGTAACTAAGATGAATGAGGAGAATTTTCTTATTTTTAGAAAATTTAAAAAATATTATAAATTTCCTTTTTAAGTAGGTTATGATTAATTATGTATAAATTTTGAAAAGTTTATACACCAATAAATTTAGGGGAGGCACTTGATGAGAAAATTGATCATGGGTTTAACGTTGACGGGATTATTGGCTTTTGGAGGCGGCAGTGCACTGGCTGCTGAGAAAACGGATTATATCGTAACATTCAACGGCAATTCAATACCTCAGAGCTTAGTGGCTGAGATGGAAAGCTTAGGGGCAGAAATCATTAGCGAAGTTTCCCAGATTGGCGTGGTGAGTGTCAGCACGGAGAACCCGGACTTTAAAGAATGGGCAGAAAGCCGGTCCGGCATTGCAGCTGTGGCTGAAGACCTGGAAATCCGCTCACCCGAAGTGGATGTGGAACCGGCGCCCGCCGGTGTGAGAGTTGATGCCAGCGGAGCGGATCTGTATGAACAGCACCAATGGGATATCAAGCGTGTGACGAATGACGGCAAGTCATGGGAATTGAATCCTGGCAGCCATGATGTGGTTGTAGCCGTTATCGACGGAGGCGTGGACTTTAATCATCCGGATCTTAAGCGGAACCTGCTTTACAGCAAATCGTTTGTCCCGGGCACAGCTCAGAACTCATTCAACGGGGACCACGGAACTCATGTAGCCGGCGCGATTGCAGCCAATGGACGCGTAATGGGTGTTGGACCGGAACTGGGAATCGCTTCTTACCGCGTTTCCAATTGGACCAGCATTTTAGCAGGCATCACAACCGCAGCGGACGACGGGGTGGATGTAGCCAATTTAAGCCTTGGAACATACAGCGTGATGAACAATGAACAACAGCGCACGCTTCATTTGACTGCTTCACGTGCGGTCCGTTATGCGCAAAGCAAAGACATGATCATCGTCGGAGCAAACGGCAATAACGCCATTGACCTTGGCAAGAAAATGTTCACGATTCCAGGCGAAGGGGCACAATGGGCAGGCCCGTTGCACGATACGTTCACGGATATCCCTTGGGTGATCAGCGTTTCGTCTTCAACGATCCATGACCAGCTTGCTTCTTACTCCAATTATGGCAACGTTGACTTGGCGGCTCCGGGGGGAGATGCTGAAGCTCGCGCTTTCAACACGATCCGAGTCAGCAGAGGCGGCTATGGTACGATGAACGGAACCAGCATGGCCGCGCCAAAAGTGGCAGCCGCTGCAGCCTTGGTGAAAGTTCAGAACCCAGGCATTAAACCCGCGCAGATTCAGGCTATCCTGAGCCAGACCGCGGACGGAGGAACCGGCACAAGCCGTCAACAATTCGGTCACGGCATCGTCAATGTCTATAAAGCATTGCAATAAGATCAAAAAAAAAACGCGCCTTCCGAATCGGAAGGCGCGTTTTCATTATGTGCCGCAGTACGTTTGATACGGCCAATTCGATGGTCCCGGAGGAGCGGCGTATGCGGCTTGTTCCGGAGAATGTGCGTACGGGTCTTTCAAGACAGCCAACAATTTCTCCATGACGGTGAGATCGCCCTGTTCTGCCGCTTCCAGCGCTTCTTCCACACGGTGGTTACGGGGGATGACTGCAGGGTTGCTGCTGCGCATCAATTCCCGGACAGTTTCTTTATCTTCTGGCTGGCGGCCTAAGCGTTCGTGCCATTTTGCCAGCCATAGCTTGAATTCCTCGCTTTGGAACAACTTGCCATCATCAAACTCCTCAAACGTCAGCGCACGAAACGTATTGGTGTAATCCGCTTCATGTGTGTGCATCAACTGGAGCAATTCTTCAATCAGTGCTTCATCATTCTTCTCCTCATTGAAAAGACCGAGTTTAGCCCGCATGCCCGTCAACAATTGTCTGTGAAACTCTTCAATATAACCGGCCAACTCTTTCTGGGCAATTTCGACAGCCACTTCCTGCTTGGTATCGAGTAACGGAAGCAGGGTTTCTGCGAACCGAGCCAAATTCCAGCCCCCGATCATCGGCTGATTGATATAGGCGTAACGGCCCTGTGCGTCAATCGAGCTGAAGACCGTTTTCGGATCGTAGGTATCCATGAACGCGCAGGGTCCGTAATCGATGGTTTCCCCGCTCAATGCCATATTGTCGGTGTTCATGACTCCGTGTATAAAACCGGCCAATTGCCATTTCGCTATTAAAGAAGCCTGGGCTTTGATGACTTCTCTGAACAAATTTAAGTAACGGTCATCGTTCTTGGCCACATGTGGAAAGTGGCGCTGCAACGTATAATCGGCCAATGTCCGCAGCTCATCTTCAGAAGCCCGGTTGGCAGCATATTGAAATGTCCCTACCCGAATATGGCTGGAAGCTACGCGCGCCATCACGGCCCCTTGCTGCAACGATTCTCGCCGGATTTTCTCGCCTGTGGTGACCACTGCAAGGCTGCGTGTAGTCGGAATGCCAAGTCCATGCATGGCTTCGCTCATGATGTATTC
This sequence comes from Planococcus sp. (in: firmicutes), assembly GCA_035461045.1. GTDB lineage: Bacteria > Bacillota > Bacilli > Bacillales_A > Planococcaceae > Planococcus. Next base: position 23,179 of record DATHVY010000137.1, on the reverse strand, counting down.
CCGCAACATGGGACCAAGCCCTGCGCGGCCGTCTCCGCCACGTGAAAAAGGTGTTCTGCCAGAGCCTTTCAGTTGGATATCAAAGCGTTCGCCTGTCGGTGTCAGCTGTTCACCGTGCAATAAAGCCCGGCCGTCACCGAGCATCGTGAAGTTGCCAAACTGATGTCCGGCATATGCCTGTGCCAGCGGAATGCCACCTTCTACTTGGCTGTTGCCGGCGAGCACTGCCAACCCCTCTTCACTTTCCAGTGCACCGGCATCCAAGCCGAGAGCTTCCGCTAACGGGTGGTTCAGGACCACAAGCTTCGGGGAAGGCACCGGATTCAACTCGAGTGGAGTAAAAAAGGTTTTGGGTAAAGATGCGTAACTATTGTCCAAATTCCATCCGACTTCTGTATGTTGAGTGTTTTTGGTCATGGTATCACCTATTCTTTCTTTTAAGTAAATGCGTAGTTGTCTTCTGTTTATTTTAAAGCCAATTGCTGGTTACTTCAAAGATAAGAATCGGGGATACAGAAAATTTGAAAATAATTTTGAAAAAGTGAGTTTAATCTTTAGGGAATAAGTGAATACTTAACAAGACATGTGAGAAAAAAGAATTTCGGATTTCGAAAGAGGTATTGGGTCAAAGGAGGGGAAACATTGTGTCCGGAATCATTTTAATGTTTATTATGCTGCTGTTCTTTGCTGCAGTCCTGATTGCAGCATATGGCATGATCATAGCGACAGGGCGTGCTTTGAATAATCATATGCCGCTAAAGCTGGAATCCATGCAAGCTGAGCGGGTCTTAATGGGGAGCATCCGTTCCAGGAATTGAATGGAATACGCTAACACCAGATGTTTTTGCATCTGGTGTTTTTTACGATTTTAAGAAAGCTTTGACAAACAACACATTAGATATTTTTTCTCAGATGTAGGAAAAAAGTAAGGGGGTTTTTATGTAGAATGCAAAAAATAAGAAAAGCAGAATTTGAATGTGAAAAAAGGATATTTTGCACGAGAGGCGAATAGTTCTTAATAAGGGTAAGTGCTTCAAGAAAGGGATGGTTGAAATGCTTTTAGTGATATTGGGAGGTATCGTCGCTTCAGCTTTATTATTGGGATACACCATCGACTGGAAACGCAATCGCAACAATAATCATCCGCACCGCACCATCCATTCCCACGCGAAACAAGGGGAGAGTTCCAACTATCTCATGGGAAATTACAGGGACAACGGCGGGCAGCAGTAAGGGCAGCGGAAACGGCACAGAGCTGTTTCTTTTTTTGTATTAAATTATGGAAAAACCGTCATTGTCATCAAGACCTGGTTTTAATTTCTTTCTTTAACAGTTTATAATGAAGGTAATGCGATATCAGTAAAGGGGTTTTAACGTTGATCAAATGGAAAGAAGAAATGGAAATCCATACAAACATTGAGCGTGTATGGCGTCTTTTCCAAGATGAGAATATCCAGAAGATCATGCCTAAAATTGAAGATCACCAAGTGGTGGAAAAGAGAAACAACACGAAAGGCGCAAAGCATGCCCAGTCTTATACGGAAGGCAACCAGCTGGTTACGTATATTGTTGAGACGGTGGACTATGTAGACGAAGCCGACCGGAAATTGAAGCATACTCACTTTCAGATGAGCGGGACGATTGAAGTGGAGTATATCATCCGGTTGGAGAAGGTCAGCAATTCGACAACAAAACTGATTTACGAAGGATCCAATAAAGGCATGACCTTAACGGCAAAGTTGATGCTGATGGCCGGCAGCAAAACAAAACGGGATGAGACCGTCAAAGGATTCATGGACCGCGTGAAAAGGGAAGCGATGTTGCGAAACTGAGCAACTGATCCAATATGGAACGCCAGTACCGAATATGTAATCTGACACATTGTGGCATGCTTTGAAATTATAGTTTCAAGGAAGGGGATCTTTCAATGAAAATCTATATTTTAGGTTCGGTGGCGAGCGGGAAGACGACTGTGGCAAAAAAACTTTCAAAAAAACTGGGTCTTCCTTGTTACACGACGGATGATTTTGTGTGGGAGCGGCATAAAAGCGGAGATATCCGGAATTTGGAGATTACAAGAAATCAGAAGTTCAATGAGATTATTCGGAAGGATAACTGGATCATTGAAGGCATTCATATCGGTTGGACAGAGGAAGGAATGGCAAATGCTGACCTTATTCTGTTTTTGGATGTACCGTATTCTACAAGAACAAGAAGGATTTTCAAAAGATATTTCAAACAGAAACTGAATATGGAAGAAGCGAATTACCGGCCGACGATACGGATTGTAGGGAAGATGATGCAGTGGAACCGGCTTTTTGAACAAGTGATGAAGCCAGAGGCGTTAAAGTTTCTGGAGGAACATAAGAAAAAAACCCGGATTTTAAAAACAGAAAAGGAAATAGAGCGGACAATCCGCCAACTGGAAGTGTATTCGACCAGTAAAAACTGAGAAAACCGCCCGGTGGAGGCGGTAGTTTCATGTAGGCCTTGGATTGTATTTAATTACATAAGGAATAGGAAGAAATTCAAAAGCCAGCCTTTAAGATCGCACAATAACTGGGATTTTATCTGTTAACCTGATCAAATGTATTAAACTACATAAGGAATTATCAAAAAATTCAAAACAAGTACTAACAGCCGAACAGAGAACCGAATTTCATCTGCTAAAAGGCTATTGCAGGATGACAGGGCTCCTTATGGCTTGTAAGATATAGGAAAGGGAACAGACCGGTTATTAACCGGAGGGAGGTATTGCCATGACTGTGATGTACGCACGAATGATTATAGAAATTGGGATCATTACCATGCTCATCTATTATTTTAGTGGCCGTCTTATGGGCGCAAAAATAAACTTCTTGAAAAGAGTCTTATCCGTTTTCTTGGGTGTCACATTAACGACTTTTGTGTACTGGCTATCGTATTTGCGATTTACAGAGTATCTTCAGGAAAGCATCTTCTTGACGTTGCTAGAAGGGCCTACCATTATTTGGATTGGCAGTATGCTGTTGATTTCGATGCTGTTTTATCTTTTGATTGAACTTTTTGATCCGATTGAACTCAGTGATAAAGGCGAACGGCTGACAGGACAAAAGTTTATTTTCCAACGGATCCAGCATAACTATCGGCGTCAGAAAAGGCTGCGCCAGGTGTTGCAGATTGCCATTCGCAATGGATTCTCTCGAACGATTAAATATGCAAGGCATCGCGAAAACAACAGGGATTTTGCGATTGCATTCCGTGATACGCTGGAGGAAAGTGGTGGTGTTTTTATTAAATTCGGGCAGATGCTCTCTACCCGAACTGATCTATTCCCACCGGTTTTCATCGAGGAGCTTGACAGTTTACAGCAAAATGTCAAACCGCTGACCAACGAACAGGTTAGCAATATTTTGGATAAATCGATTCCCTATGCTGTTGATGATGTTTTCTCGGAATTTCATATGGAACCTTTGGCAGCGGGTTCTATCGGCCAGGTTCACCGTGCAGTCCTCAGGAAAAATGGGCAGCATGTGGTCGTTAAGCTGCTGCGGCCAGAAGTGAAGACCATCATGAGAGATGATTTGAATATATTAGTGGAATTCACCGAATGGGTAACAAGCAAATCCACTTGGGCCGAGAATATCGGTTTGCAGGAGTTGGCCATCGGTTTCGCGGCAGGTCTCCGTGAAGAAATCAATTTTGACATTGAGGCACGCAATACTATTCAAGTTGCGAATGCATTGCTCGATAGTCCTTATCAAGTTAAAGTGCCCCATGTTTATGCTGAATACAGCAATGAAAAAATCATCGTTTTGGAATATTTCGAAGGCAAAAGCATTATTAAAGGGGAAGAAGTTTTTCAGCATTTTCAGGTGGATCAAACCGAATTTGCAAGGATTGTCTTGTTCTCATTTTTTGAACAGATTTTCTCTGCGGGCATTTTCCATGCAGATCCACATCCTGGCAATATTTTTATTGACAGCAAAGACGGGGTTCCCGTCTTGTTGGATTTTGGCGCAGTCGGCCGTTTAGCGGAAAATCAAAAAGAAGGGTTAAGCCATTTTATCATTGGTGTTCAACAAAATGACGTTGGCATCATATATGATGCCATTGTTACGCTGGTGGAGAATAATGATCGCATTGAACGCCAGAAACTGGAACAGGAAATCGGGCAGCTTCTGATGAGAATTTCTTATGTCGATCGAATTCCCACATCCGAACTGATTCATTCGTTGTTTGATATTATCAGGGAATTCGGTTTGTCATTTTACCCGTCAGTCGGCATGGCACTCAGGTCGTTGATCAGTCTTGATGGTACCTTGCATTCGATATCGCCGACATTTGATATGTTCACCGAATCAAAAGTTTTTGCGAAAAAATACAAACGGTCCATTTTAAGAAAACCGTTCAAGGAACCCCGGGCCACTAAAGAACGAATCGAAGAAGAACTCGTCCTGCTGGTGCCTGAACTGATGAAAATACCAAAACGTATCGATTATTTGGTTCAGCGCATTGAAAGTGGAAAAATCATCTTGCATCATGATATATTTTCTGATAAGAAGAATGCCAATTTCATAACCCAGCTGTTTTCCCGCTTTGTCCTGTTACTGACTGGAATTACATTCGGCGTGGTTTCGGCTGCCTTATTGGCAATTGCGCAGTTTATCGATACGTTCTACGGCGTGTACTTAAGTTTCGCAGCCTATGCCGGATTGTTTCTTTTTGTCATCCTTCTTGTCCGGCTTTCGGTTCAAGCGATCCGAGATATGAAAAAACATAATGGATAAGGAGTGTTCAAGTTGGCAACGATCGGTTTGATCAGACATGGCATCACCAATTGGAATCTTGAAGGCAGATTGCAAGGAAGTGTCGATATTCCTTTAAACTCGACCGGAAGACAGCAGGCAGAACTTCTCGGTGTCCGTCTGGCACAAGAGGAACAATGGGATCTTTTGATGACCAGTGATTTATCAAGAGCCGCTGAGACGGCAGGAATCATCTCCAGCAAACTGGGGCTGCCTGTGGCCCAAGAAAGCAGCAGAATCCGTGAAATCAGCTGCGGCCTGCTTGAAGGAACCAATGAGGCTGACCGCCTTAATAAATGGGGTCCCAATTGGCAGGAACTGGATCTCGGTATGGAACCACGTGCTTCTGTCGGGCGAAGAGGGGCTGAGTTTATCGAAGAACTCGCCGTTGAATATACCGGAAAACGAATTCTCATCGTCAGCCACGGTACGTTGATTGCACAGTCTTTAAAGCAGTTAATCCCAGATCATCCATGGGAAAGATCCGTGAAAAACACATCGATCACCATCGTCGAATACAATGAGTTGGCGTGGAGCTGTCCTTTGTATGCCTGCACAAAACATCTTGTTTAATCAAAAGCATTCTTCCGGAATCCGGAAGAATGCTTTTTTACGATTGCAGATTCCTATACATATTTGCTGGAATAAATTATAGTTTGATAAAGTGGACTCAAAAAATCCACTCGGGATTATGTAAACAACAAGAATTTCATGAGGAGAGATACTATGAGCGATTATTTAGTCAAAGCGCTTGCCATGAACGATCAAGTCCGCGCATATGCTGTCAGAACAACCGAAACCGTCGCTGAAGCCCAGCGCCGCCATTATACATGGCCGACTGCCTCTGCAGCAATCGGCCGATCCATGTCTGCAAGTGTCATGCTTGGAGCGATGATGAAAGGCGAAGAAAAGTTAACGATCCGAATCAACGGTGGCGGTCCCATCGGTACCATTCTCGTCGACGCCAATGCCAAGGGGGAAGTGAGGGGGTACGTATCGAATCCTCACACACATTTCGATTTGAACGAAAACGGCAAACTTGATGTCAGGAGAGCTGTCGGCACAGATGGTGTGATGACCGTTTCAAAAGATATCGGCCTGTTGCAGCCATTTGTCGGCCAAGTGCCAATTGTTTCCGGAGAACTGGGGGATGATTTTACCTACTATATCGTCAATTCCGAACAGATTCCTTCTTCAGTCGGCGTAGGGGTTATCGTCAATCCTGATAATTCCATTCTGGCCTCTGGAGGATTCATCATTCAATTGTTGCCTGGCGCTGAAGAAAGCACCATTCAATGGCTTGAGAAACGATTAACGGAGATACCGACGATTTCTTCCATGATCCGTGACGGATTGACACCTGAGCAAGTACTGGATGAAGTTCTGGGCGCTGGCAATGTCAAAGTGTTGGATCGAATGCCCGTCCAATTCCAATGTCAATGCTCGAGAGAACGGATTTCCAATGCCATCACTAGCCTTGGCAAAGATGAAATCGAAGACATGATTGTGACAGATGGCCAGGCTGAGGCACAATGCCATTTCTGCAATGAACTTTACCATTTCACAGTCGTCGATTTGATGGAAATCAAACTTGCCGCAATGTAATGGATTGGAAAAGTAAAGTAAATGATAACAGGCAAGGAGGGACTTTATGGACAACAGTGAAGCCGATCGATGGTTAAACCAAAAGCTGAAGGATACAAAACCCAAGCCTTATTGGACGAAAAAAGCACCTGCAAAACCCAAAAAGTACAAACCGAGTATGAAAATAGTTGAAGATTATGTTGTATTGGACTTTGAAACGACCGGTCTTCGCGCTGGCAGCGACAAAATCATCCAAATAGGTGCTGTGAAATATTTGGGCCATATGCACAAAGATACAATGTACATCACGATAAATCCGGAACGGCCAATTTCAAGTACTATCACGCGTATTACCGGTATCACCAACAAAGATGTTGAAAACGCGCCAGTGATTGAAGAGGTTGCCCATGATTTGATTGCGTTTATTGGCGGATTGCCGATCATTGCGCATAATGCGCCGTTTGATATGGGCTTTCTCTACGCATTAGAAGAAATCACACCCATACCGGAGTATACCGTGATTGATACTGTGAAACTGGCTCGTAAAACCATCCATGAGACACCCAACCATAAATTGACGACGTTATCCGCGTATTTGAAGCTGGAACATGATGCGCATGATGCACTGGGCGATTGCCTGGCAACAGCAGCCATCTATCAGTTTTGCATTAACCGCATGTGATTCATTAAAAAGAACCGTCCAAAAATATTATTGGATGGTTCTTTTTTATTTTTTCCGTTTTCTTAATCCTAAAGTTACCAATAGGAGATTAACGATAAAACTTATCAGGACAATCGCCACAAAGATTAAGCCAGTTAACAGCAGGGATTGGATAAATGCTTCAGACTGGGCATTCCACAATATTTCATAGGCAATATAACACCACAATAAGGTTGAAAGAAATGCCGCAACATAGCGGAAGAAATAGTAGGTGACAGCTAGGCCAACAAACAGGAAGATGAAGACAGATACTGATTGCTGGATGAGGGAAATGACGGATATGATCAGGAGATTGAAGAATAGGTAGATGAGAGAAAAAGTGATTTTAGCTTCACGGGTCTGCGGCCGGCGGATCCTTTGCGCTTTTTCCGCAGCACGCTGTAAAGAGCTGAATAATTTTTCTTTATCCATAGAGCGCCTCCTAAGAAAAGCACTTTGTTAATGTAACGTTATAATACTACAAATCAATTATTAACAGCAATTATATTCTTAAAAGAAGAAGACAAGAAGGAGTAATGGGCAAAGAAATCGTTGAAATAAAATTTAGTTTACATAATATAAATTATCGGAAGTAGTGTTTCATTTAATAAGTATACTTAAGACAGTGAGACGAAACCGGTTTTTGGCTCATTTTGAGCTAATTCAGCGATGATTCTTTTTTCGCTTATAGATCACAAATCAGCTGAATTCTATCGGTTCAGCTGATTTGTGATTTCTGACCGTTAAGCTTTAGTTTGTGGCCGATGAATTTGATTGCTTCTAAAAATTATTCCGAGCATGAATGATTTACGTTCCCATGTACAGCAAATTCCAACGATGTCCGTCCAGATCACAAAATCCTGCGCCGTACAATCCGTTTTGTTCACCAGGCGCTGCGAAAATCGCTCCGCCCGCATTCTTGACTTTTCCGATAATTTCATCGACTTCCGCACGGCTGTGTGTTGATACGGACAATAAAACTTCCGTCGATCGTTCTGAATCCGTTATTTCATGCTTCGTGTATCCTTCGAATGTCTTTTCCGGAAACATCATGACCATCATTTGATGATCCCCGATTACCAGTCCGGCCATTTCGTCGCTATCCAAATGGCGTTCGTGCAGCGTAAACCCGATATCCCTAAAAAATTGCTTCGACTTCTTCAAGTCCTTCACCGGCAGATTGATCCACAACTCTTTTGTCATCGCTACCTCTTCCTTCCTCTTTTTATTTCCATTTAATTGGAGATACTGTCCAACAGCCTTGGAATACTGTCCGGAAATCTCATTTACTGTCCTGGAACCCTCTTTTACTGTCCTGGAGAATATTGAAGGCATATAAACTACGGAATTAAACCACTCTCCGGTTACTCCGTCTTATCTCTTCTGTTAATATAAGGAATAAAGACTAAAATATGTTTTGGATGTGACGAAATGAAACAGCAAGCAATCGATATCATTCATTTTATAATACGGCTATTTTTAGTGTTAGGAATTTTTGTGTTTTTGATGAATGCCGGAATAGAAGATCCATTCTTCAATGGAAATCTCATACTTATCGTGACAGTCATCCTCTTTTTTATCAGTGCAATTATAGAAAATAAATTTCCGCTAAGTTCAACTTTCTGGATCGACTTATCCACTCGGCTCATTACTTTCAGTTCTATATGGGCTGTGACTCTGTTTATTTTAATTTTTTTAAATCAGGAAGACTTTATGGTGATTATTTTCCTGATTAATTCATTTTACTTGTTCAGTTTGCTCAGAGAATGGAAATTTTCATCTTAGATTCTCATTAAGACGGAGGCGCACTATCTTCTACATACGCATCGATCACTACGGGAATGGAACTTCCTGCCGCTTTTTTCAACGCCTCCTGCAGTTCCTCACGGGTTTTTGCGGTATACCCTTCCCCTCCGCACGCTCTTGCGAACGCAGCAAAATCGATATTGCCAAGGTCGACGCTGGTGGACGAGTGCCCCATTTCTTCCTGTTCGTGCTCGATCAGCTGGATTTTCTGGTTATTGAAGACGACCAGTGTCATGGGCAGTTCATACTTCACGGCCGTGACGAAATCCTGCATGCCCATGGAAAAGCCGCCGTCTCCCAATAATGAAATCACCTGTTTATCCGGATAGGCCAGTTTTGCAGCAATCGCCCCCGGCAATCCACAGCCCATCGTGGCCATCCAGGCAGACACGACAAGTTGTTGGCCTGACAGTTGCAAATAGCGGGCTGCCCACAAGGTGACACTGCCGACATCCAATGAAACGACGGCGTCCCGCTCCAGAATCTTCTGAACTTCTCCCATGACTTGCTGTGGCTGAAGCTGCTCCGTAGATTTATTCATATCCTCCTGCAATGTCTGCTGCCAGTCCTGGCGCTTCTTCTGGTATTTCCTTAAAAAAGCATCATCTTTCTCGCCCAACTTAGTGTTCAACCAAGCCAGTGCGGGACCCAATTCGCCGACCAGTCCCAGTGTCACGGGATAGTATTTGCCAATCACTTTTGGATCAATGTCGATTTGGATCGCCGGAGCATCGTCCGGCAAGTAATTACGGTACGGAAAAGCAGTACCCGCCAGGATCAGCAAATCAGCTTCTTTCATCACTTCCTCCGCCGGATCGGTCCCAAGTTGTCCCAATTGACCGAGGTTATGCGGATGATCGTCGGGAATTAGGCCTTTAGCCGGAAACGAAGCAATCAGCGGCGCCTTGATTTTCTCCGCAAAAGCCAGCACTTCATCCACCGCTCCAAGAGAACCTTTACCAGCCAGTACGACCGGTTTCTTCGCCGCTCCAATCAGCTTAGCGGCATGCATTAGATCCTCCTCGGACGCCCGGATATTCGGTTTGGAATAAGCGGAAGACGTCAGTACTTTTTCCCGCTTGATCTTCGTGCTGAACAAATCATCCGAGACGATGAGCACCGCAGGGCCTTTTTCCGCGTAGGCGGTCCGTATTGCCTGATTCAGCATATCCGGAAGCTGCTCGGCCGTTTGCACATTTTCATTGAATACGGCTACTTCTTCGAACATCGACTCCAACTTCACTTCCTGAAAGTTGTCGGTTCCCACTAAGGTGCTGCTGATCTGGCCGACGATTGCCAGCACCGGTGTTTTGTCTTTTTTTGCATCATACAAGCCATTTTGCAGATGAATGGCTCCAGGGCCGGCAATGGACAGGCACACACCGATTCGACCGGTCAGCTTCGAATAGGCCGACGCAGCCAGTGCTCCGGTTTCTTCGTGTCGTATTTGAATAAACCGGATGGCTTCCTCTTTCCGCAACTCCTCCATGAATTCATTGATGGAGTCCCCCGGCATTCCGTATATATGATCGACTTGCCATTCTTTTAATAATTCAATGACGTATTTTCCTGCCTTTCTTTCAAACATGGCCATCCCTCTTTCTTCCAGCTCTTTACTTACCAAAATACCTCCATCGAAGCTCATGTAAACGTTTAAACCGTCAAATATAAAGGCTCTGTTAAAGTTAGTTGTTGATAAAAATACGATTGTTTTTGAATCTTTTCATCGTATTTATTCGTAAGAAGAATATATAAAGAAATATTATGTATACAAAAAGGGGATATTATTATGAAAAAATGGTTGTTTTTTCTATTACTATTAGTTGTTCTTTTATTATCAGCTTGTAGCGGCAACGACGAATTATCGGGGAAAACGTTCGATGTTAGTGAGGTATCTCCAGTTAATTATCCTGATGAACTTTTCCCTATAATGACATTAGAATTTTCAGCTGGGAATAGAGTGAAAAATACGATGGGGTATGAAGATGAAGGTACTTATGAGTTGATGGATGATAAACTCGTGATTCAGTTTGAAAATGAAAATGAATCTTTAGAAATAGAATTCACACTTGAAGAAAGTGAAAAAGACTTTAGCACATATTCAGCAGAAATTAGTGACTCGAATTTAGAAATTGAAGATTCTAATCAAGTAAGCAAATATAAAGGATTATACCAAAAGCTATGGGACCGTCATTTTGAAATCATAGAAGTTATAGAAAGTTAATAAAAAGGTAGTCTACTTCAGTTTAGTTATAATTATTGGGCGCCTCTTCAGTTGGAGAAGATTATCTTACGTGATAGAACTTCCGGATATGTGGAAGTTCTTATTTTTTTATAATATCAACATTAAAATTTTACATAGCCAATAAAAAAGGAAAAAGGGATCCACAGACGGATCCCCTCACTTATTTAATTCACTTTTTTCGAACTGTTCCAATACATTTCACGCAAACGGAATTTCTGTAATTTGCCGGTAGCGGTTTTTGGCAGCTCGTCGACAAAGTCCACAGATTTCGGCGCTTTGAAATGAGCCATATTCGAACGGGTATAGGCAATGATGTCCTGTTCGGTAACTTCCGCCCCTGGACGAAGAACGATGACCGCTTTCGGCACTTCTCCCCATTTTTCGTCAGGGACAGCGATGACCGCAACTTCCCGCACGTCCGGGTGCTTGTAGAGAACCCCTTCGATTTCTGTGGACGAAATGTTCTCGCCTCCTGAAATGATCATGTCTTTGATGCGGTCCTGTATCTCAATATAGCCATCCGGATAGGTGACGGCCAAGTCACCGGTATAGAACCAGCCGTCACGGATCGCTTCAGCCGTTTTCTCCGGATCTTTGTAATAGCCGCTCATCACGACGTTGCCCCGTGTGACGATTTCGCCCAGTTCCTTGCCGTTCCATTCGACTTCTCTGCCGTCTTCCTGGTTGACGACTTTGGTTTCCCCGTTGAATGCCAGTTCGATGCCTTGGCGCGCTTTGATGGTCGCTTGTTCCTCAGCCGTTTTCCCGTCAAATTCCTTCTTCCATTCGTTATAAAGGATGAATGGTGAAGTTTCTGTCAGTCCATACACATGCATCATATTCAATCCCAGCAGTTCTTGCGCTTTGCCGATCAGTGCAGCGGCGGGTGGAGCACCGGCTGTTGCCATGCGCGGATTGGTGGTGATGTTGATGGTTTTCGCTTTTGGTTCATTGACCAGCATGTTGACGACGGTCGGCGCTCCGCACAAGATCGAAATCTTATGCGTCTCGAACAGTTCCAAAATCAGCGGCGGATCGACTTTTCGCAGGCAGACATGGGTTCCGCCGGCTGCGGTGATGGCCCAGACGCCGCCCCAGCCATTGGCATGGAACATCGGCAATGTATGCAGGTAGACGTCATCGTGTTCCACTTTCAAGTGATACAGGAAGTTGGCGGCGTTGAGGTAATTGCTGCGATGCGTCAGCATGACCCCTTTCGGATTGGATGTCGTCCCGCTCGTGTAATTCAGCGTCAGCATCTGATTTTCATCGATTTTCACTTCAGGAAGCGAAAAGTCACTGTCCCTTTGAATAAAGTCCTCATAGGAAACGCCATTGATCTTCGACTCATGGCCGTCCACTTCCACCACGACGTATTTCTTGATTGGCAGTTCGTCCTGGATTTCCTCGATCAGTTTGCCGAATTCAGCATCGACGATGAGCGTTTTCGCATCGCTGTGGTTGATGATGTATTCCAAATCTTTTGTGGCGAGACGATAGTTGAGCGGCACCATGACCGCTCCTATTTGGCAGATGCCGTAAAAGCATTCCAGCATATAGTGGGTGTTCGGCAGCATGACCGCGACATGGTCGCCTTGCCGGACGCCTGCTGCATGCAAAGCAACTGCCAAACGGTCGGTCCGGTCGCCGAACTCCTTGTATGTAAAAGTTTTCTCTTCATCGATGACGGCCACTTTCTCCGGATAATATTTAATGGCTCTTCGTTTCCAGTCGAGCGGTGTTAGTGGTGCAATCATATCTCCCATTCCCTTCCGTTCCGTCTATGGTAAAGCTTGTCTTCTTCAGTATAGAAATGCATGTGTTGACTGTCAAACGAACTATCAGAATTTTTAAATAGCCAAACCAAAAAAAACAGACGAAGATTCCTCTTCATCTGTTTTTTCGATCAATTCACTTTTTTGCCGCCGCCCCAGTACATTTCCCGTAATTGGAATTTCTGCAGTTTGCCAGTCGCCGTTTTTGGCAAGCCCTCCACAAAATCCACGGATTTTGGTACTTTGAAACGCGACATGTTTTCACGGGTATAGTCCAGAATTTCCTGTTCGGTCACTTCTGCCCCTTTATGCAGGACGATGATGGCCTTCGGCACTTCTCCCCATTTTTCATCCGGAACCGCTATGACCGCGACTTCGGCAATGGCCGGATGCTTATACAGGACCCCTTCGATTTCGGTGGAGGAAATGTTTTCCCCTCCGGAAATGATCATATCCTTGATGCGATCCTGGATTTCGATGAATCCGTCCGGATGCGTGACCGCCAGATCCCCTGTGTGGAACCAGCCATCACGGATCGCTTCGGCCGTTTTCTCCGGATCTTTGTAATAGCCGGCCATGACGACATTTCCGCGTGTGACGATTTCACCAAGCTCTTTTCCGTTCCAGGCGACTTCTTCTCCGTCTTCCTGGTTGACGACTTTGGTTTCACCGTTAAACGCCAGCTCGATGCCTTGCCGCGCTTTAATGGATGCCTGTTGATCCGGATCCAATTCATTGAATTCGTTTTTCCATTCGCAATAAAGGATGAATGGCGAGGTTTCCGTCAAGCCGTAGACGTGCATCATATTCAAGCCGAGAATGCTTTGTGCTTTGGCAATCAACGCAGCAGCAGGCGGTGCTCCAGCTGTTCCCATCCGGATTTTCCGCGTCAACTCGATTTCTTTTGCTTTCGGGTCATTGACCAGCATATTGACGACAGTCGGCGCTCCACAAAGAGACGTGATGCCATGATTCTCGAAAAGGTCGAGGATTACGGGCGGGTCCACTTTGCGCAGGCAGACGTGGGTTCCGCCCGCTGCGGTGATGGCCCAGACTCCGCCCCAGCCGTTTGTATGGAACATCGGCAAGGTGTGCAAGTATACGTCATCGTATTTGATTTCCAAGTGATGCAGGAAATTCGCCGCATTCATGTAATTTGTGCGGTGGGTCTGCATCACCCCTTTCGGATTGGATGTCGTGCCGCTCGTATAGTTCAGGGACAGCATCTGGTTTTCATCCAGTTCTGCCGCCGGCACTTTGGCATCATCCGGCACTTCACCGATAAAATCTTCGTAATCGACGCCTTTTATGGCCGACTCGCATCCTTCTACAGGTACGATGATGTACTTTTCAATCGGCAGTTCGTCCTGGACCTCTTCGATCAACTTGCCGAATTCCGCATCGACAATCAGCACCTTCGCATCGCTGTGCTTCAAGATATACACCAAGTCTTTTGTCGACAAACGGTAGTTGAGCGGGACGATGACCGCGCCAAGCGGCGGGATGCCGTAAAAGCATTCCAGCATCGCATGATTGTTCGGCAACATGACTGCCACATGCTCTTTTTCTTTGATGCCGGCGTTATGTAAGGCGATGGAAAGCCGGTCGACCCGCTTTCCGAACTCTTTGTATGTAAATTTCTTGTCTCCGTCGATGATCGCAACTTTCTCCGGATAGTATTTGACTGCGCGGCGTTTCCAATCGAGTGGTGTTAGGGGTGCAAGCATTGTTAGGCTCCTTTCAAAACTTCATTTATTTGGTGTGTTATATATCAGTATAGATAGGGGGGCTATACTGTGTCAATGACTCTTCTGAATTGCTCGATAATTCGACTTTGCGCAAATAAATCCTGAATACCGCAAATAAATTGGGAATATCGCAAATAAAATCGATCTCCCCAAAAAAAAGCACCGCTCCTCTTCAATAAAAGGAACGGTGCTTGTTTATGATATTAGCAATTGCTTTCCGGCATGCCGACGAGGACCAGTCCGCCTTCTTGAAAGTCGATGGACACGCCTTCGACCATGTCCAGAACGCGGCTATCGAGCGCGACGCGGACGCCGTTCACTTCTTTGATTTCGTCGCCTTGTTCAGGTGCGTCGAGTGAAACGCCGAGTTGCGGTCCACAGCAGCCTTGTCCTGCGAAATAAAAACGGATGCCCTCCGCTGCGTTTTCTTTCATTGATTCGAGTAATGCTTCTTTAGCTGGTTCTGTGATCATCATATGAATTCCCCCTATAGTTTATTGTGAAATGGTTTGTTTTATTTGATCGTAGCCGATGCTGTCGACTGCCTGCCACGGGATCAATGCGGTGGTTTCGGCGAGCTCGCGGCTGACTTTCTGGATCCACGGTTGTTCGGTACGCGCTTTTTCCAAAAGAATCGGCTCTTTTGTGGCAGTGCCGTACAGGCTTTGGTTGATGATCCATGTGCGCGGCATAATGCCTGCCCGTTTCAAATCTTCCTGCAGGCGTGCCGCTTCGAACACCGGTGTAGCTTCAGGCAGTGTCACGAGAATCACGGCGGTTTCTTTCGGATTGCGCAATCGTGGCAGCAACGAACGGACACTTTCCGGCACTTCACCGGTAGCTCGTGACATTTCTTTATGGTAAGACTGTGCCGCATCGAGCAGCAGCAACGTGTGGCCGGTCGGTGCGGTGTCGATGATCACAATCTCATCGTCCGCGCGCGCCACTAAATCAGCGAACGCTCGGAACACGGCAATTTCTTCTGTGCAGGGTGAGCGCAGGTCTTCTTCCAAATAGGCTCTCGCTTCCTCGTCCAGCTCGCCGGCATTGTTCATTACTTCGGCTTTATAGAGCTCCACTTGCTCAACCGGATCGATGCGGGAGATGGTCAGTCCCTGGTGGCCGGAGTTCTGGAACCGGTCCATCAGATGCGCTGCCGGATCGGTGGTCGTCAAATGAACCTTGAGTCCTTTTTCCACCAAGCCCACTGCCAACAAGGAAGCGGTCGAGGTTTTGCCGACGCCGCCTTTGCCCATCGTCATCAGGACGCGGGTGCCATTGGATGCATAGTCATCGACCAGATCCTGGATCGAGCTTAAAGCATCAATTGGAGTCCGCGGTACTTCTTCCTGGCCCATAGCGCGTTGTGGTGCAAACAGTTGACGCAAACTCGCCATTCCCGTTAGCGAATACGGAACAAACGGCAAACTGTAGGTTGGAATGTCCGCCAACTCTGTCGGCATGGAAGCGATGGCTTGCTGTTGTTTGGAATAGAAGGCCTCAGAAACTGCGTCACCCTTTAGTGCGGAGTCGTAAACGCCGTTCACAAGCAGCAATTGGTTGCGGATGCCGATATGCATCAGTTCCGAAGAAGCGCGGTTCGCTTCCCTGAATGACGCTTCGTCCGGTCGGGCAACGAGTATAAGTGTTGTCTGATCCGGATTGGCCAATGCGTCCACCGTTTTTGCGTATAACTCCCTTTTCGCATCGAGTCCGGCAAGCGGCCCAAGACAAGATGCTCCGTGTGTGGAGTCATCCAGGAACCCGGACCAGGCGGTTGGCAGATTCAATAAGCGCAACGTGTGCCCGGTGGGTGCTGTATCAAACAGGATATGGTCAAAATCCTTCGTGAAGCTTTCGTTGGCGAGCAGGTTGGTGAATTCGTCAAACGCCGCAATCTCCACCGTGCATGCTCCAGACAATTGCTCTTCCATTTGCTGAACCAGCACTTCCGGAAGTTTGTCGCGGTATGGTCCGATCACCGATTCCCGGTAGGACAAAGCAGCAGCTTCCGGGTCCAAGTTGCAGGCGAATAAGTTCGCCACCCCTTGCACCGGTTGTGGTGCGTTGCTGAGCTCCATGCCAAACACGTCCTGCAGGTTTGACGCGGGGTCTGTGCTGACAATCAGGACGCGTTTACCGGAGTCCGCCAGAGCTACCGCGGTAGCGGAAGCTGTGGACGTTTTGCCGACGCCCCCCTTTCCCGTGAAAAACAGGAAAGGGGTATTCTGGACGAGTAGTGGATGGAATGTTTCAAACATCATTTTGCCCCCTTGGACACGGCTTTTATATCCAGTGGAATTTTCGGTTTGATGGGTGTTAATTCGTCTGCCTCGACTCCGAACAATTGAGCCAGTTCGCGAGGGGTTGGATGTTCTGACACTTTGTGCAGTTCACCGTCCACTAACGTGATAGGCAAGGCTTCTGCCCCTTTTTCGAAAAGAACGGCATTGACGGTTTGGTTTTCAACGAAGGCAGCCGGGTTGTTCGCCAGGTTGAATCGCTTCACTGAAAACCCTTTTTTCTCAAGTGAGTGGATAGCAGCGGCAAGTTCAGTCAGTTTCGGATCTGCGACAGGGCCGCAAACGCCCGTGTCGCAGCACATTGCTGGATCGTATATCGCTACTTGCTTCATGTTGGATTCGCTCCTCAGTTTCTGGATTATCGAACGGCTTATTCTCCGGTTTTGGCAAACCGCTGAATGCGTGTGCCAATTTCGTCCCGGACATTCTGGAACACTTGCCATTTTTCTTCTTCAGTTCCTTGAGCTTTCGCCGGGTCTGTAAAGCCCCAATGGTCGCGCTTCACGTGAGGCGGCGTCACTGGGCATTTATCGGCGGCGTCTCCGCAAAGTGTAACGACGAAATCCGCATTATTCAAAATTTCGGTATCGATGATGTCCGACGTTTGAGTGGAGATGTCGATGCCGACTTCGTCCATCGCCTGAACGGCTTTCGGGTTCAAGCCGTGCGCTTCGATGCCGGCACTCAACACTTGCCAGTCATCTTGTAAATGTTGTTTTGCCCAGCCTTCAGCCATTTGGCTGCGGCAGGAATTTCCAGTGCATAAGAAATAAATCGTCTTTTTCGTCATTGAGTTTCTCTCCTTTGATTAGCAGCAGTCTACAGGTTGTTCTTTACGGAGAAGATCCAGTAATTGCGAATCCTCTTCCGAGATATGTGCAAGCAGTTCTGAGGTCATCGGCGCATGGATAGACGCGTCATCCAGCGAGTAATAACGCCACTGCCCTCTTCGATCTTCTTTTACAAGTCCTGCTTCTCTCAATTTGCGAAGATGCTGGCTGACAGCCGGCTGGCTGATGCCAAACATGACGACAAACTGACAAACGCAGTATTCTTTCCTCTCGAGCAGCTTCATCATCAGCAACCGGTTCGGGTCACTGATGGTTCGCAAACAATGAGCCACATCCGCAGCCGTTTGCCTGTTCAATGTTTCCATAAGGATCATCTCCTTTGCACCCACTATATAACGATTTCTTTATATAAGTCAAACGTTATATGATAAATCAATTTTTTTTGATTTAACACTTGATTTTATTCCAACTTCGTTTTATGATGTATTCATCAAATAAAGTTGATTTATAAGGAGCGAGGATTTCAATGACCCCAACTGTTGAACAAACTGCATTCGACGTGTATGCCCTGAAATTCAAAGCACTCGCCGATCCGAAACGCATCGAGATGCTGAAGCTTATTTGCCAAAAAGGCTCAGTATGCGTCTGTGATCTTGTCGACGAAATGAAGATGCCGCAATCCAAGCTTTCCTATCACCTGAAAATTCTCTTGAATGCGGAACTCCTGACGAAAGAAACAAAGGGCACCTGGAGCTATTACGCGTTGAACCAAAAAGAAATGAAGCATCTGCTTTCTTCCCAGATTTGTTATTTAATCGATCCGTCTTGCTGAGAGATGGATTCTTTCTTCACTTATTAATCAAAAAAAATTGATAAAGGAGCGATTCAAATGAACACAGAAACCTTACCGGTAGCCATTATAGGTGGAGGACCCGTCGGCTTAGCGGCTGCTGCCCAGTTAACCCAAAGAGGTCAGGCTTTTCAATTGTTTGAAGCAGGCGAACAACTGGGAGCAAATTTTCTCGATTATGGCCATGTGCGCCTGTTTTCCACTTGGGAATACAATGTGGACGATGCCGCGAAAGCGTTGCTCCTGAAACATGGAGTTGAATTGCCGGAATCCGGTAATCTGCCTCTAGGCAAAGAAATCGCGACGGATTACCTCCAGCCCCTCGGCGAGCTGCCGGAAATGAAACCGTTCATTCATCTGGGCAGCAAAGTTATTCATATTTCCCGCAAAGGACTGAGCAAAGTCAAAACCGCCGGACGAGAGGAGGTCCCGTTTGAATTGCTTGTTGAATCCCCAGAAACAGGGCTGAAAAAATTTCAGGCCCGGGCCGTCATCGACGCAACCGGTACTTGGCATAACCCGAATCCGCTAATTTCTGGCGGGCTTCCATCAACGGAATCGAACTCCATCCACACGGGCCTTCCGGATTTATTGGGGAGTGATCGCAGTCATTTTGAAAACAAACGGATTGCTGTTATCGGGAGCGGACATTCAGCGTTCAATACCATCCTGGATTTGTCGGAAATCCAAAAGCTGGCTCCTCAAACGGCGATCACTTGGATCATCAGACGCCCAAATCTGGCAAGCATTCTAGGGGGCGGCAGCGCTGACCAATTGGCTGAACGAGGTGCTCTCGGAACACGTGTCCACAGGGCTGTCCAGGAGCGCTCCATAGACATGCGAACATCCTGTGTGATCGATGACTATGCAGAAGGCGAAAACGGTGCTATCACGCTTTACGTCACGGAAAACGGCATCGAGCAGGAACTGGGTCCGTTTGACGAGATCATTGCCAATACCGGCTCGCATCCGAATTTCGATTTTCTGCGTGAAATTCGCTATTCGGCTGACCCCGCTCTTGAGAGCGTGCCGGAACTGGCCCCGCTGATCGACCCGAATGTTCACAGCTGCGGCACAGTCCGGCCTCACGGTGAAAAAGAGCTGCGACAGCCTGAAAAAGATTTCTATATTATTGGAGCGAAAAGCTACGGCAGAGCGCCGACGTTTCTTATGGCAACCGGTTATGAACAAGCAAGATCTGTCGCAGCCCATCTCGCAGGAGATTATGAATCCGCGAAACGGATAGAACTCAACTTGCCGGAAACTGGCGTCTGCAGCAGCCGTCCCCTTATCTTGCAGAAAGCCGGCACGTCCACTGCTTGCTGCTGATGCGGGTGTGATTCTCCGTTTGAAGTCTGTTTACTTAACATAATAATATTATTATTTCATAAGAGATTACTTATATGAAAAGATAATCTTCTCAATTCTTCACTTTCAACACAAAAACCCCGCCTTCTCTATGAAGGCGGGGTTTCACTCGTTATTCTTTTTTAGGGATCCGGTAAGCGCTAATCACTTTTCCATCCGTTGCTTCGTCGATGATGAACGAACCGTTGGAGTAACGGTCGACCGGTTTCAGCTTCTGGATGTCCATCTGCACTTTTACTTTCTTGCTGGTTTCCATGAGCACCTCTTCCCCTCCGGTCACGCCGACTACGGCAATTACACGGTGAGGGTTGGATTTCAATTCACGCAGCATGACCACGCCGCGTTTCGCACGGCTTCCGGTTTCAAATTCCTGAAGGCGCATCTTCTTCGCAGCTCCGCGCTGTGTGATGAGCACTAAATCCTGTTTTTCTTCCGGATCGACCATGACGGCGGATACAACATAATCATTATCCTTCAGATTCACGCCTTTCACGCCGCTGGTGCGCAATCCGGTAAGCGGCACTTCGTCCATCGGGAAACGGACTGCATAGCCGTTGTATGTGCCGATGAACAGCTCGCTTTCTTTCGTGACCACACCCGCATAAATCATCGCATCGTCCTTTTTCAGGTTCATAGTCTTGATCGCTCGTGAATATCGTTGAACGTGATAATCCTTCAACGCAGAACGCTTTACCTGTCCAAGTTTCGATACAGTCAGAATGCTGGCATCGGCGTCGAAATTCTCAAACGGATAAACTGCCAGAATCGTTTCGTTCGATTCCAGTGGCACAATGCTCGACAAATGCTGGCCGAGGTCTTTCCACTTAATATCCGGAAGTTCGTTGATCGGCTGATAAACAAAATTTCCGCCGCTCGTGAAAATCAGGATGGTGTGCTGCGTATTCAGATTTCCTTCAAACAGCAGATAATCGGATTCTTTCATCGCGAAATCTTTGCCATTCGAAGCAGAATGAGAACGGACACTGGTTCGCTTCACATACCCTTCTTTCGTTACGGTGACGACTACTTCTTCGCTTGGAATCAACACTTCGCGAGTGATGGTAATTTCTTCGATTTTATCTTCAATGACTGAACGGCGAGGTTCTGCATATTTCTTGCGTACAGCTGCCAATTCTTTTTTGATGACATTTTTCAGCTTGGTGGCACTCGATAAGATGCCATTCAGTTCGTTGATCAGTTTCTGCAGATCTTCAGCTTCTTTTCTCAAATCCGTGATATCGGTATTGGTTAACCGGTATAACTGAAGGGAAACAATCGCTTCGGCCTGAGCTTCCGAGAACTCGAACGATTCAATCAAGTTGTTCTTGGCGTCACGTTTGTCTTTGGAAGCCCGGATAGTGCGGATCACTTCATCCAATATGGATAAGGCTTTCATCAAGCCTTCAACAATATGCATGCGGTCATCCGCTTTTTGCAGGTCGAATTCCGACCGTTTCGTGACCACTTCTTTTTGATGCGCAATATAGGCATCCAAAAGGGTTTGCAGCGTCATCATCGTCGGACGGCGCTTGTAAATGGCCACCATGTTGAAGTTATACGTCACTTGCAGGTCAGTATGCTTGAACAGATAATTCAGGATGCCCGACGAATCCACATCTTTTTTCAGTTCGATGGCGATGCGCAGACCGGTACGATCCGATTCGTCGCGAACTTCCACAATGCCTTCAAGTTTACGGTCAAAGCGCTGATCGTCGATTTTCTTGATCATGGTGGCTTTGTTGATCTCGAAGGGGATTTCAGTGACGATTATCTGTTCCCTGCCGCCTTTCAATTTTTCAATGAACGTTTGCGAACGGACGACAATCTTGCCTTTGCCGGTCTCGTAGGCTTTTCGAATGCCATCGATTCCTTGGATGATGCCGCCGGTCGGAAAATCAGGACCTTGTATCACGGTCATCAATTCGTCCACAGTTGCCTGCGGATTATCGATGCGCATCAGCACAGCATCGAGCGCTTCATGCAAGGAATGAGGCGGAATATCTGTTGCGTACCCGGCTGAAATACCGGTTGAACCGTTAACCAGCAAGTTTGGAAAACGTGCGGGCAATACAGTCGGTTCCATTTCAGTATCGTCAAAGTTCGGGATGAAATCCACGGTGCGTTTGTCGATATCACGCAAAAGCTCGGATGAAATAGCCGATAATCTCGCTTCTGTGTAACGCATCGCTGCCGGAGAATCTCCGTCCATCGATCCGTTGTTGCCGTGCATTTCAACGAGCATTTGCCGCACTTTCCAATCCTGGCTCATGCGGACCATCGCCTCATAAACAGAACTGTCTCCGTGTGGGTGGTAATTACCGATTACGTTACCGACCGTTTTTGCGGATTTCCGGAAACCTTTGTCGTTCGTGTTCCCTTCATGGAACATTGCGTAAAGAATGCGGCGCTGCACAGGCTTGAGTCCATCTCTGGCATCCGGCAAAGCGCGGTCTTGGATGATATATTTACTATAACGCCCAAACCGATCGCCGATGACTTCTTCCAACGGCAAATCTTGATAGCGTTCGGTTTGTGTCATACAAGTTCCTCCTCAGCGTGAATCAATTCATTTTCAAGTATGTTGCCGTCTTCTTCCATTCCGAAGTCGACATTTTTTTCAATCCAAGCTCGGCGCGGGTCGACTTTGTCGCCCATCAGCGTCGTAATGCGCCGTTCAGCTCGAGCACCGTCTTCAATGGTGACACGGATCAACGTCCGGGTTTCCGGGTTCATCGTCGTCTCCCACAGCTGATCGGCATTCATCTCTCCAAGTCCTTTATAACGTTGAAGGACATAGCCTTTGCCGATCTTATCGGTTGAAGCCTTTAAATCTGCTTCGGTCCAGGCGTAGTCGACCACTTCTTTTTTGCCGATGCCCTTGGAAACTTTGTAAAGCGGTGGAAGGGCAATGAACACTTTGCCGGCTTCGATCAACGGTTTCATGTATCGGAAAAAGAACGTCAGCAGCAGCACTTGGATATGCGCTCCATCCGTATCCGCATCTGTCATGATGATGACTTTATTGTAGGCAATGTCTTCAACGGAGAACTCAGGAGAAACTCCGCCGCCGATCGCATGGATGATGGTGGAGATCTCTTCGTTTTTCATGATATCTTCCAATTTCGCTTTTTCCGTATTGACCACTTTTCCGCGTAACGGCAGGATGGCTTGGAAGGTCCGGTCGCGTCCCTGCTTGGCAGAGCCCCCGGCAGAATCTCCCTC
>DATHVY010000136.1:0-8204 GCA_035461045.1 Planococcus sp. (in: firmicutes) | reverse complement strand
AAGCGTGGCGACACGTGCAGCTGACGAATACTAATCGATCGAGGACTTAACCAACAACGAAAGGCTCCGGCAGCCGTCAAGGTCCGCCGGAGCTGGACAACACTTCATGAACCGTACGGTTCGTTTCAATGTCGCATATCCAGTTTTGAGAGAAGGAGTAGTGAGCGGAAACGCATAAATCACTTGCCAAACTCGCCAGAGTTGGTATAATAAATCTTGTCTTTCAAAAACCAAATAGTCCAGTGATGATGGCAAAGAGGCCACACCCGTTCCCATCCCGAACACGGCAGTTAAGCTCTTTTGCGCCGATGGTAGTTGGGGGTCTCCCCCTGTGAGAGTAGGACGTCGCTGGGCATTTATTTATATTATGGTCCCGTGGTGTAGCGGTTAACATGCCTGCCTGTCACGCAGGAGATCGCCGGTTCGATCCCGGTCGGGACCGTCATTCCAAACAAAGAGCACAGCCTAGCCGCTGTGCTTCTTTTTTATGGATGAATGTTATAAGCTGAACAAAACAAATATATTTTGATTTATGAAGCCAATTTCGCTAAACTATGAACAGACTCAATAGAGGTGAACCGATTATGATTTACACTGTAGCTATCAATTCCCTGCAGGAAACGGAAGAATTTGCGCTGAAGCTTGCCGCTCTTCTTAAAGGTGGTGATATCATCACACTCGAGGGAGATTTAGGAGCCGGGAAAACAGCATTCACGAAAAGCCTTGCGAAAGGCCTTGGGATAAAGCGAACTGTCAGCAGCCCGACCTTTACAATTTTAAAGCAGTATTCAGGAACTCTGGACTTGAATCATCTGGATGTTTATCGTCTGGAAAACAGCGATGAAGATATCGGGTTTGATGAATTATTTGAAAGCGAAGCCATTTCGGTGATTGAATGGGCCCGGTTCATAACGGATTTTCTGCCGGAAAACCGTCTGGAAATCACAATCAGGCGCCAATCAGAAGATGCGCGGATTTTGGAGCTGAAACCGATCGGCCAACGCTACGAAACTATTTGCAGGGAGCTAAACTTATGATTTATCTGGGAATTGACACATCGAATTCACCGCTTGCCATTGCATTGATCCAAGACCAGACTGTGCTGATGGAAGAGACAGTGAACTTAAAAATAAACCACTCACTTACGGCCATGCCAGCCATAGAAGAATTAATGGCAAAAGCCGGAATCGCGCCGGACCAACTTACGCATATCGCTGTGGCTGAAGGACCGGGATCTTATACAGGCGTGCGCATCGGCCTGACGATCGCGAAAACATTGGCTTGGTCACTGAAAATCCCATTGCATATGGTATCCAGCTTAAAAGTTCTGGCAGCCAATGGCCAATTTTTTGACGGCTTGGTTTGTCCTATTATGGATGCTCGGAGAGGAACTGTCTTTTGTGGACTATACGAAGGAAAAAGCCTGGAACCTGTCTTGGATGACCGCCATAGTGACTTGAAGAAATTTTTAGCGGAAGTGAAGTCTTTGAATAAACCGGTGTTGTTTACAGGCGCGGATCTATCGATTCATGAAAACGTGATTCGGGAAGAAATGGGGGATGCCGCTTGTTTCAGCACAATTCAAAACCGCTTGCCGAGAGGGTCGAACGTCATTTTGCTGGCTCAGCAGTCGGAAGCGGCCGATGTCCATCACGCGGTACCTGAATACCGTCGCATTACGGAGGCGGAAGCTAATTATAATAAAGCGAAGGAAGGTTCTGCATGATGAATGACGCAGTGACTTTCAGAAAAATGACAGTTGACGATGTTGATCAGGTTTATAAAATAGAAAGTTCTTCTTTTTCTTTGCCTTGGAACAAAGAGGCTTTTCATTATGAAATGACTGAAAATGAACATGCCTATTACATTGTGGCTGAATCGGATGGCAAACTGGTCGGATTTTGTGGAATGTGGCTTGTTCTGGACGAGTGCCACATCACCAACATTGCAATTTTGCCGGAAGAAAGAGGCAAAAAATTGGGTGAACGCTTGATGAAAGAAGCAATCGATGTGGCAAAAGCGAATGGGGCTAGAGTGATGACCCTCGAAGCTCGGGTCAGCAATCATGTAGCTCAAAATCTTTACCGGAAATTAGGATTTCAAAATGGTGGCATCCGAAGAAGATATTATTCCGATAATCTTGAAGATGCCATAGTGATGTGGGTGAACTTTGATGAATAAAGACAAGTACGTATTGGGAATCGAAACAAGTTGTGATGAAACAGCAGCTTCCATCGTTAAAAATGGGACGGAAATCATATCCAATGTCGTGGCTTCCCAAATCGAGAGCCACATGCGTTTTGGTGGAGTCGTACCCGAAATTGCTTCACGTCACCATGTGGAACAGATCACGATCATCATTGCCGAAGCGCTCTCAAGAGCTGGTATGGAACCAAAAGAGTTGGATGCAGTGGCGGTGACGGAAGGTCCGGGGTTGGTAGGCGCATTGTTGATCGGTGTAAATGCTGCCAAAGCGTTTGCATTTGCTCATCAGCTGCCGTTGATCGGTGTCCATCATATTGCCGGGCACATTTATGCTAACCGCTTGGAACAGGAGATGGAATTTCCTCTATTAGCGCTGGTCATTTCAGGAGGGCACACCGAATTGGTGTATATGCGCGAACATGGGGATTTTGAAGTGATCGGTGAAACGCGGGATGATGCGGCTGGAGAAGCCTATGATAAAGTGGCGAGGACCTTGAATTTGCCTTATCCGGGCGGTCCACATATTGACAGACTGGCTCAATCCAGTGACGCGGCTGTTAAATTTCCGCGCGTTTGGCTGGAAGAGGGGTCTTATGATTTCAGCTTCAGTGGTTTGAAATCGTCGGTTTTGAATTATATGCACAATGCGGCTCAGCGCGGAGAAGAAGTAAAGCCCGAGCATGTGGCAGCTGGCTTCCAGAACAGTGTAGTGGAGGTTGTGACGGCGAAAACCATGCGGGCAGCCGAGGAATATGGCGTACGCCAAGTGATAGCGGCAGGCGGAGTAGCAGCCAATAAAGGACTGCGGACTTCACTTGAAGCCGGATTCAAAAAACAGGGTGTCCCTTTCTATATACCATCCCTCGCTTTATGCACAGATAACGCAGCAATGATTGCTGCGGCTGGAACGGTGATGTTTGAAAAAGGAATTCGCAGCAACATGGCGATGAATGGCCGACCAGGAATGGAAATGACTTCATGGAACAAATAGGAAGAGCCCCAAAGTGACAGAAAACTGTCGGCTTTGGGGCTCTTTTTTGATGAATTTTTACGAATCTTATTAAAGATTATTGTATATGACGGTGTGAATTTGTCAATAGAGAACATTTGTACTTATGCACAATTTGTGTATAACCTGTTCATAAGTAGGGGAAAAAGTGCTGTTTTTCTATATATTGTGTGTCAGGAAGGGGAAAGATATGTGGATAACAATTTATTCAACTGTGGACAATGTGGAAAAGTCTGTTGATAGTTGATAATACTGCTAAGGATATGTGAGCAACTCTGTGGAAATAAATATTTCACGAAAAGGTATTGACCTACATATAGAGAAAAGAAAAGACCGTACACAGGAGTGTACGGTCAGGAGCCGATATTTTCAAGACCTTCTTGGATTTCAAGCCATTCGAACATTTTTTCTTCATGTTCGCTTTTCAGTTCATCCAACTGATTTTGAAGAGGAAGTACTCGCTCGTGATCCTGAAAAACTTCAGGTTTGCATAATTGCTCTTCAATTTGGGCTATTTGGCGGTCCAACCCTTCCATTTCCAGTTCCCGTTCTTCGGATTGCCGCAATAACTGGCGCTCCAGCTTTTTTGCTTCTTTATCAATCTGGGAAGTGACGGGTGCAGCTGAAGTTTTTTGTTCCTCAGGAGAGTTGGCAGCATCCAATGCTTTCAATTCTTCGATCTCTAATTTCTTTTCCACATAATAATCATAGTTGCCCAAAAACTCACTTGTGCCATTTTGGGTCAGCTCGATGACTTTTGTAGAGAGGCGGTTCATGAAATAGCGGTCATGGGAAACAAAAAGAATGGTGCCGGGATAATCGATCAACGCATTTTCCAACACTTCTTTCGAATCCAGATCCAAGTGGTTGGTCGGCTCATCCAGCAGCAGGACATTCGCCTGTTGCATCATGAGTTTGGCCAACGCAACACGCGCTTTTTCGCCGCCCGATAAGGCAGAAACCGGTTTCAACACATCGTCGCCGGAAAACAGGAAACGCCCCAGAATGCCGCGGATGTCTTTTTCATTGATTTGTGGATAGTCGTCCCACAATTCGTTCAGAACGAGTTTATCGCTTGTCAGGTTGGCCTGTTCCTGATCGTAATAGCCGAATTGAATGCCGGTCCCGTAATGGATGTCGCCTGCAAGGGGCTGCAATTCCTTGATGATGGTTTTCAGGAGTGTGGACTTGCCGACGCCGTTCGGTCCGACGAGCGCGAGGCTTTCCTGGCGGTACAGTTTGAATGAAATATTTTCGGAAACGGGTTTGCCGGAATAGCCGATTTTCAGCCCATTGACGTTCAATACATCGTTGCCGCTTTGTTTTCCGATGGTGAAACCGAAGCGCGCCGACTTCTCGTCGCCGTCGGGTGCACCCATCCAATCAGTTTTCTCCAGTACTTTTCTGCGGCTTTGCGCCATTTTGGTCGTGGAAGCACGTGCCAGGTTGCGCTGGACATAATCCTCGAGCTTGGCTTTTTCACCTTGTTGTTTTTCGAACTGTTTTTGATCGAGTTCATATTGCTTGGATTTTTCATTCAGGTAGCGGCTGTAGTTGCCGGTGTATTTTTTCACGCGGTGGCGTGAGACTTCATAGACAATGTTGACCACTTGATCAAGGAAATAACGGTCATGGGAGACAATCAGCAATGCGCCCGGATAATTCTTCAAATAGTTTTCGAGCCAGCTTAGCGTTTCGATGTCCAAGTGGTTGGTTGGCTCATCGAGTATGAGTAATCGGGGTTTGCTCAACAGCAGCTTCGCCAGCATCAGGCGGGTTTTCTGGCCGCCGGAGAGGCTCACGACTTTTTTATCATAGTCTTCGGGATAGAATTTCATGCCGTGGAGAATGGCACGGGTGTCAGCTTCAAATTGATAACCGCCGGCATCCTTGAAATCAGTTTGCAGCGTATCATATTCCTGCATGACTTTTTCGTTCAGTTCAGGGTTGTTATATACATCGGGTTCAGCCATTTGCGCTTCGAGTTGGCGAAGCTTGGCTTCCTGTTCCCGGAAATGGACGAAGACTTTCATCATTTCATCCCAGATGGACGCATCCGACTCGAGCTGGGTCTGTTGTTCCAGATAACCGACTGTTAAATCCTTCGGCATGATGATTTCGCCGCTGTTATAGGAAAGTTCGCCGGCAATGATTTTCAGCAGCGTGGATTTGCCCGCTCCGTTACGGCCGACGAGTGCGACCCGGTCTCGGTGCTGGACTTCCAATTTGACGCCAGAGAGGATCTCATCCGCTCCGAACGATTTATGGACTTGGTTTACTTGCAGGACTATCATGTAGGTCACCTCTATTCTTCTTAAGTGTAGCTGATGGCCCGCTCGTTCGCAATCAAGCAAGCCTTTACATATCAAGGCTCATCAGGTAAGATGGAATCGATTTGACAGACATCAGGAGGCTGGGAAAACCTATGCTGCATGAAGAACCGAAAATTCCACAGGCAACGACGAAGCGGCTGCCGCTGTATTACCGTTTCCTTCAAAACTTTGCGAACGCGGGACAAAAGCGCATCTCTTCACAGGAGCTGAGCGAAGCTATGAAAATCGATTCCGCGACGATTCGCCGCGACTTCTCCTCTTTGGGCGCTTTTGGCAAAAAAGGGTACGGCTATGACGTCGTGGAACTTCTCGCCTTTTTCCGCAAGACGCTGGACCAGGATGAAGAAACGGACGTAGCGTTGATCGGGGTCGGGGGCTTGGGAAGCGCATTTTTGAAATACAATTTCCACCGCAACCACAACACGAAAATTGTCGTGGCGTTTGATTCGAACAGCCCGGCTGAAGGGGAAGAGATCAACGGCATCGAAACCTATCATCCGGATAAGATAGAAGAAAAAATAAAAGAGCATGGCATTCAAGTGGTCATTCTGACGGTACCCTCAAGGTCGGCCCAAGAAGTCACAGATCGTTTGGCGAAGACGGAGATTAAAGGAATCCTGAATTTCACGCCGGTGCGCATCTCGGTTCCGGACCATATCCATGTGCAGACAATCGACTTGTCGGTGGAGCTGCAGACGCTGATCTACCAGATCAAGCAGGATTGACTTAAAACCTTCACATTTCGATAACCTTTGTAAATGGCTAAAGTGCGCGGAATGCGGTAAAATAAGGGCATATTATAGGAGGTGTCAGTTATGCCGGGTCCATTAAGTTTAATTGTTATTGGAGTTGTGGCTTTACTCGTTTTCGGTCCTAAAAAATTGCCGGAATTGGGCAAAGCGTTCGGGTCTTCTTTGCGGGAGTTCAAAAACGCGACCAAAGGACTTGCAGATGACGATGAAGATGTGAAGAAGAAAGACGAGCAAAAGGAAATACGATAGGATGTTTGTCCAATGACTCAAAATGAAATGACATTAGTTGAACATATAGGCGAACTGAGAAAACGGCTGACCATCATAGTCGTTTTCTTTCTGTTCGCCCTTGTCCTGAGTTTTTTTCTTGCGGAACCATTGATCCGTTATTTACAGTTCACTGAAGAAGCGAGAAACCTGACGCTGAACGCGTTCAAAATCACCGATCCGTTGAAGATCTTCATGCAGGTGATGTTCATCCTGGCGCTGATCATGACTTCGCCGCTGATCATGTATCAATTCTGGGCATTTATCAGCCCAGGGCTCCATGATCGGGAACGAAAGGCAACGCTAGGCTATATCCCATTTTCCGTCATGTTGTTTTTGAGCGGCATCGCATTTGCTTACTTGATCCTGTTTCCGTATGTCATCGGTTTCATGCTCAATATTTCCGATAACCTGGCAATCCAGGAGACAATCGGGATTAACGAATATTTCCAGTTCCTGTTCCAGATCACATTGCCATTCGGGTTCATCTTCCAACTGCCGGTGGTCATGCTGTTTCTGACAAGGCTCGG
This sequence comes from Planococcus sp. (in: firmicutes), assembly GCA_035461045.1. Classification (GTDB taxonomy): domain Bacteria; phylum Bacillota; class Bacilli; order Bacillales_A; family Planococcaceae; genus Planococcus. Next base: position 1,108 of record DATHVY010000136.1, on the reverse strand, counting down.
CATCATCACGCCGATGATGATGGTCCAGTACCGGAAATACGCGTACTTGATTTTGATCACAATCGCGGCATTCATCACACCGCCGGATGTGGTTTCCCACCTATTGGTGACGGGCCCGATGCTGTTGTTGTATGAGTTCAGTATCGTCATCGCGAAAGTCGGCTACCGGAAGTTCCTGAAAGCCGAACAAAAGCAAGCATTAGAAGAACAACAAGAAAACCTTCCTAAGGAATAAATCCAGGAAGGTTTTTTTTCGTTCTATTGCAGGTTTTCCATTTGTTTCAGGAAATTTTCTATTGACTCCATATTGAGCTGGATCAGCATGACGTAGCCGTTCAGCAAAATATGGGCGATGATCGGCGTGATGATGCGCTTGGTTTTCTGGTACAAAAACGCCAGGATCAATCCGGTGGTGAAATACAGCAGCAAATGCGTGAACTCCATGTGGACGAGCGCAAAAGCCAGTGCAGAGACGGCGGTGGCGAAAAAGAAATTCGTTGTTTGGTTAAGAGAACCGAAAATGACACGACGGAAAACGAGCTCTTCCATGACTGGACCGAACAGCACGACGGCGAATATCGCGAGCGGCACCACTTCTGCGATGCTCACCAATGTCGAGGTGTTTTCCGAACCCGGTTCAATGCCCATAGCCATTTCAATCATGGCGGCAAGGGATTGGCCGATCAACAGGAGGAAGAAGCCAAGGAATCCCCAAAGGATGGCTCCAAACCAGCTGGTTTTCTTTCCTTTCCATATATCAAAAAACTTCTTGTCGCGGGATATGATAATCACCATCAACACAAATCCGATGCCCATTGTTGCGAAAATCATCCAGCCGGCAGTAGCAAAGCGTGCCGACGAGTCTTCCATGCCTTGGTTAAGAAAATAATTATACGTCGGTCCGTAAAACAGAATCGGTGAGAGTTGGGCAACGATAAAGATGAGCAACACATAAAGCGGTGTAGGCTTGGTCTTCTTTTTTCTCCGTTCATCTGTCGTGGAGAAAAGGTTCTTCAATGATTTTGTTTCATTTGTCATTAGTTTAAAATCCTTTCGTCTTGCAGTCCTCATTCTATTGTAGAACTTTCAAACCTTTACCGCAAAGAAT
>DATHVY010000135.1:0-6912 GCA_035461045.1 Planococcus sp. (in: firmicutes) | reverse complement strand
GGGCATGACAATCGGCATTTCCAGCTTTAATGCTGCAAACGCCCCTTTAAATGCTGCCCAATAAGCGATTTCACCCGGACCGCCGACGAATGCCAGAACCGGAAAAACCAACTCTTGCATAATTGGCCGCGTGACAACATTATTGCTCAATAGTTCGGGCTGGTCACGTGCAATTTCAAGCATTTCTTCCATGGTAAAAGACACAGCCCCATCGTTTCCGATGAATCGGCCTTCATGTCGCTGAAGAAGAACACGCTCTCCTTTAACGGTTATAAAGAGATGTGCTGCATCTTCCTGAGCTTCGATAGTCCCTGCATAGCCTTCACCGATCAATCGTTGCTCGGTTTCCCTTACGCTGGCCGCAATTTCGTCTGCCTGTTCAATCATACGCACGAAGTGGGGAGATTCAAGCTTCCGTAATTCTTCAGATGCCGCATCGATAAACAACAATCCTTCTTCTTTGAAGAAATGATTCAGAAAGGAGGAAAAGAAATCGGTGAAGGAATCGGAATCATCCAAGAATCCGAAAACAAGCTGGTGCAATTCTTTGGAATGCACAGTTTCAGGCAAGCTTCGAAAATACTCTTCCAAGTAGGAATGGATTCTCACTTTATTTAAATGCGCGGAAGAAGCTGAATTTTTGCCGTATTCGGCGTGAGGAAAATTCAGTTTGTCGATCCTGCCGTTCACTTCGCGGTAAAGATGGCTAATTTCGGCAAGATCATGATCTTCTCCGGCCACCCAAAATACTGGAACGACTTTCCGTTGAAGTTCTTCAGATGCCTGCCTGGCCAGGACGATAACGGAAATCGCTTTGTGAACAGTATAAAGCGGGCCTGTCAGCAACCCTGCCTGCTGGCCGGTTACGACAACCGGTGCCCCCTCTTCCAAATTTTGAAGATGTGTCTTCGAAGCAGCAGACAAACCGAATGGCTCCATATAACCGCGAATAACTTTGCTTAAAGCTTCTCGATCGACATCATGCGCAGCAAGTCGATCGAATCGCTTCTGAAGATTCTCCAAAGTGGGTGCGTACGAAAAATAGCTTCCTATGGTTCCCTGACCATTTATGTAATCATTCATCAAGTTACTTGCGGGCGGTACAAAATGTTCTTCTAGCCTCATGAAAAATAATCCCCTTTTCCCTGTACATTCCCATTTACTATAGCAAACGACGGAGACAAATAAAAAAAATACGCCTGCAAGCGATGGGGGAATTTTGCTTATGAGGGGATAGCGCTTTTATTATCTATGAGTTTCACCAAAAAAAACAGCCATGAACACTCGGTTCACGGCTGTTTTTCGGGAATCATCCCCCATTAAAGAAGGCTAAATAGTGCTTGTGTGAGGCCCGATAGCCAGACCATCACATAAGCAGTGCAAAAAACAAGGAAATAGATGCGCCAGGTTTTTTGAATATACTTTAGCACTTCAATTTCCTTCGAGCTTTTCCATTCAATAATCAGCAGCAGAATCGCCAGCAATACTGCGAGTGAATATAGAATGCCTGCAATGGAATAACCCCAGACAGTTTCAATCGAAACCGGAACGGAAAAGAGCAGAAGAAAAGTCGTCAGATCCGCAGCCAAACCGATGGATTTGCGCTTCAGCTTTCTCCGGGTCAGAAGAATAATGCCAAAGAATGCGATGAATGGGGCAAAAATAAAAATTGTTGCCACAGTTTGGAGTATGATCATATGCTTACCTCTATTGCTTTCAATGAATGATAAAGTGTTCTCAGTACAGGCATATCGGCAGATGCCCGCTTCAAAGTATAAAGAACAATCGTATCCAGTTCCATTTTACGGCCTGCCTTTTTATCTGACAACATCGAAGATTGGTTTTCTGCTGTCAATAAACACAAATCGGCCACTGTTTTAAATGAAAGAAAATCCTCCATTTCAGGAAAAGCTCTCACCATTTCGGAGTATAGCTCTTTTAAAAGCTTCAGTGCATGGCCATTTGTCAGCAGCTCGCCATTTTTAAGATCCAATAGTGCGGTCAGTGGATTGATCAAGCTATTCAATAGAACTTTACGGAGAAGCAAAGCATCCGCATCCGGGTGCCATTCGCAGACCAAGCCATGTTCATTGTTCAGGCTTCCGAATGCGCTTTTTTCACCTTTCAAAACAGCACATTTAAAAATGCCTTTTCCAGTATGCTGAATGGATGTGTCCCCAACCTTCAGCGAACCGTGTTCCACACTGCAGACGGCGACCGAGGATTGAGGCAGATTTCGGGCCAATTCCAGATGCATCATACCATTTTGCATAAATACTACCGGATTTTCCTGCTTCAATCGGCTTAATTGCTCAAGAGCTTCTGGAATTCCATCGTATTTGACGGCCAACATGATGAGATCCCCTGCAGGAATCTGGTTCCAGTCCGTTATCGCCTTGATGTCATGACGGATGCCATCTTTAAGGATTCCTTCTTCATTTATTTTCGAGGCTTGCCCCGGCTTTCGAACCAGCAGTGTGGCTTGGTCCCCCGCTTCAACCAGCAAGCAAGCTGTCAGCATTCCAATTGCTCCAGCTCCAACGACGACTACTCCCATAATTCCCCTCCTCATTAACAGGTGTTAAAAAAATCCCGCCTATACAGGCGGGATTACAAACACTTTTATTATACAGGAAATACCCCGTGCTTACGATACGGCAACGAAACATCCTTCGTCTCATAAAATGCAAAGCGCTGCTTGAGCACTTCCCTCAATTCATGAGGCGCTACGATCTCATCGACAATCATTTCAGAAGCCAGACGGTAAATATCAATTTCTTCTTTGTATTCCTGGTGTTTCTGCTGAACATATTGCAAACGCTCTTTCGGATCTTCAATCGCCTCGATTTTATTCGAGTAAACAGCATTGACAGCTGCTTCAGGTCCCATTACAGCGATCTGAGCAGTCGGCAATGCGATACAGACATCCGGTTCGAATGCCGGGCCCGCCATTGCATAGAGTCCGGCTCCGTAAGCTTTGCGAACAACAACCGAAATTTTTGGCACGTCAGCTGAACTCATCGCCGCGATGAATTTTGCACCGTGGCGGATAATTCCTGCCCGTTCCACTTTTGTACCAATCATGAAACCAGGTACATCGGCAAGGAACAGCAATGGAATCGAGAATGCGTCGCATAAATTGATGAATTTCGCGCCTTTGTCAGCTGAATCGCCGAACAAAACGCCGCCTTTCGCTTTCGGCTGATTCGCCAGAATGCCGACCACTTTGCCGTCAATACGAGCAAGCCCTGTGATCAGTTCCGGAGCAAAAAGCTTTTTGATATCAAAAAAGCTGTCTTCATCAATTAATTGATCGATCAACTCATACATATCAAATGGTGCGTTTTGGTTTTCAGGAATAATTTCTTCGAGCGTTCTGCCTGCTTTTGCTGGTTTCGCATCGACTACGGCCGTTTTCTGTGCGAAGTTTGCCGGAAAGTTCAATAAATAGCGGCGGGCTTCAGAAATCGCTTCTTCTTCAGTTTTAGCCAGCACGTCCCCAACACCGCTGACGGTGCAGTGCATGCGCGCGCCACCCATTTCTTCAAGAGAAACTTTTTCTCCGATGACTTTCTCAGCCATCCGCGGAGAACCCAGGTACATCGAAGCGTTGCCTTCCACCATGATGACAATATCGCAGAATGCGGGAATGTAAGCTCCGCCCGCAGCTGAAGGGCCAAACAGCACACATACTTGTGGAACCATCCCCGACATTCTCACTTGGTTATGGAAAATCCGTCCCGCGCCGCGGCGGTTTGGAAACATATCCAACTGATCCGTGATTCGCGCACCGGCAGAATCCACCAGGTAGAGCATTGGAACTTGCATTTTTTCAGCCGTTTCCTGGATCCGGATAATCTTCTCTACAGTGCGGGCACCCCATGATCCCGCTTTGACTGTAGAATCGTTTGCCATCACACAAACTGTTTCTCCATTCACTTTGCCCATTGCCGTGACAACACCATCCGCCGGCAGATCTCCTGCCTCTGCATTTGCGAATCGGCCATCTTCTACGTATGTACCGTCATCAAAAAGCAATTTTAAACGGTCACGGACAAACATCTTATTGCTTTCTTTCATTTTCTCATGATATTTCGGCTGGCCTCCCGCAAAAATCGCAGCAAGCTTCCTTTCCAAACGTTCGTTATACCCTGTTGTTTCAGTAGTTTTCATCATTTTCCTGCCCCCTTTGCTTGATTCACAAAATTATTCTCCCAAAGTGACCAAAGTGTCGCCTTCGTTGACAAACCCGCCAACTTCTACGTTCACTTTTTCAACAGATCCGCTAAATTCCGCTTCAACCGGAATTTCCATTTTCATGGATTCAATCGTAATAATCGCCTGTCCTGCACTCACTGCTTCCCCTGCTGAGACTAATACATTTAATACCGTTCCGGCCATTGATGCTTTTAATTCTTTCATGATAAGTTTTCCTCCTTTGATTTTTCAAGCCACTTCGGCAATACCGACGTGGCGTATTCCCCTGAACTGAACTCCGTCGTACCAATAAAATCCCTGAAAAGGGAAATATTTGTTTTAACCCCTACTATTGTAGCATGATTGAAAAAATTCTGTGATCTTAAAATGGCTTCGTTACGGTCTTTTCCGGTTATGATCACTTTCGAAATCATCGGATCATAGAACGGGGTCACCGTATTGCCTTCTTCATAGCCAGATTCGATTCGAGCCGATTCTCCCCAGTTGATCTTCTCCAACTTGCCTGGAGACGGGAAAAATGTTTTTGGATCTTCCGCATATATCCGGTATTCGATGGCATGGCCATTTGTGCGGATTTCGCTTTGTGACGGAAGTTTTTCTCCAGATGCCACATTCAACTGCCATTCCACCAGATCAAAGCCCGTCACTTCTTCCGTGACCGGATGCTCGACTTGCAAGCGTGTGTTCATTTCAAGGAAATAGAACTCATTATCCGGAGCGACGATAAATTCGACGGTCCCAGCATTGGTATAATTCACAGCCTTTGCCGCTTTCAAAGCCGCTTCACAAAGCCGGGCACGTGCTTCTTCCGGCAACCCTGGCGACGGCGATTCCTCAATCACTTTTTGGTTGCGCCGCTGCACTGAGCAGTTGCGTTCAAACAAATGAACAATGTTGCCATGATGATCACCGAAAATTTGAACTTCAATGTGGCGACCGCTTGAAATATACTTTTCAAGAAATACAATATCATTGCCGAAATAGGCTTTGGCTCTGTTTTTCACCGAAATAAACTGCTGAGTGAGCGCTTGTTCATTTTCACACCGAATCATTCCGATGCCGCCTCCGCCTGCGCTCGCTTTTAACATGATCGGATAGCCAATGGCTTCAGCTTCTTCAAGTGCTTGTTCCAATTCCGCAATGCCTTCGTCTGTCCCTGGCACTACTGGAACTCCGGCCAGTTTCATCGTTCTGCGTGATTCGATCTTATCGCCCATTTTTTCAATGATGGCACTGTCCGGTCCGATAAAGATCATGCCAGCCTCGGTAACTTTTCGTGCAAACTCGGCATTTTCTGATAATAGGCCATACCCTGGATGAATTGCGTCCACTTCATGTTTTTTTGCTTCTTCAATGATTTTATCCATCTGCAGATACGATTGCACGACCGGATTCGGTCCAATCAATACAGCAGCAGTCGCTTCACGTACATAAGGCAGTTCCCCATCCGCCTCGGAATGGATAGCAACCGTTTCAATCCCCATTCGTTCACACGTCCTGATAATGCGGCGTGCAATTTCTCCCCGATTTGCTATTAAGATTTTTTTCATCTATTCGTTCCCCCTTATGTTTTTCTCCCCTTTATAGCATATACGAATTTTGTAAGCGATTTCAACTATTGTCGGAACTTTTGTAAAAAAAAGAAAAAAACCGCTCTTTCTGCGAATGAATCGTGAAAGAACAGTTTGGGGCATTTATTTTATTCGTTTATTCCGGAAATTATCCACTGCCTCGTGGTGAGCATCATGGGCCCAAAGCTGCGAACATCGTCGCACTTCCTGATCCACCCGTTTCTTCAACCCATCAGACCGCCATTTCCTGATTGCCATTTCTTTATAAGCCCTGTGAACGTCGGGATGGATTTCTTTCATCCCTGCCATAAACTTCACAGCGTCTTCAGTGCCCTCAATTTCTTCAGTTGCCCATCCAATCTTCAGCAATTCATCTGAAGTATAAGTCCGTGCCTGTGTCAGCATGTGCAATGCTTTTTCATAAGACAGGAGTTCAAACAAATAACTGCCGCCCCCCCAGCCTGTGGTGATTGCCAAAGTCCCTTGAATAAACCCGCATTTCACGCCTTTTCGCACAAGGCGATAATCACAGGCTGTGGCAATTTCGCAGCCCCCGCCAACAGCTGCGCCATTGACAATTGCAATTACGGGTACCGGCAAGGTTTTAATGCCGTAAAGGACGTCGGCCATTCTGTCCAACATGGGAAAAGCATCTTCTTCTGTAATCAATTTATGGAATACCGATAAATCGCCACCTGAACAAAAGGCCTGATCTCCGGAAGCGGTAATCACGGCAAAACGGATACCTGGCAATTTAGCTTTCTTGATGAACTGCTCCAAACCTTCCGTGACTTCGTCGTTGACGGCATTGCGAATATGCGGCCGATCAATTGTAAAAGTCAGGACGCCTTCTTCTTCTTGGATGAAATAAGACATGTGCACACATCCTTTATATGATTTATGTATAGAGAAAAAGACTATCGAGAGCCATGGCCTCTCAATAGTCTTTCAGCAGCAAATACTGTTTTATTTGCTTGCTACTACTTCTTTCCCTTTGTATGATCCACATGCTTTACATACGTGGTGAGCCAATTTCGATTCGCCACAGCTTGGGCAAGTTACCATGCCCGGCACTGACAATTTGAAATGTGTACGGCGTTTTCTTTTAACGGTTTTAGATGTT
>DATHVY010000134.1:0-24691 GCA_035461045.1 Planococcus sp. (in: firmicutes) | reverse complement strand
ATTGTCCCAATTGACGGATCCGGAAAAATTGTTCAGCATGGAAGCGGATTTGACGAGGAGCGAAGAGCGGGAAAAGCTGATCGAAGCGGCTGAGGGCAGGCTTGGTTTCATTAACGGACTCGTCAATTCCGCTGGTGCAGCGGGAGGAAAAACAGTGGATGAGCTGGACGAGGAACTTGTGGAGAAGCTGATGGACGTGAATTATAAATCCACCCTGCAACTGACAAAATCCATCTACAAAAAGATGTTGGAACAAAAAGAAGGTGACATCGTCAACATTGCTTCCTTGTCAGGTTTAAGGGGAACATATGGCAACACAGCATATGCCGCCAGTAAGTTTGCTGTCATCGGCTGGACTCAGTCAATGGCGCTAGAAGCCATCGAATCCAATATTCGGGTGAATGCCGTGTGTCCGGGATATGTGGAAACCGACATGGCGTTGAACAGCATCCAACGAAAAGCGGAAAGAAACGGAGTGACGTTCGAAGAAGAATTGGAAAAAGCAAGGCGCAGCATTCCATCCGGTCGGTTAACGGAACCGGTTGAAGTGGCGAATACGATTGCATTCCTGCTGACAGACGCTGCCCGGAACATCGTTGGAGAATCGGTCAAGATCTCTGGCGGCAGTGTAATGCGATAAAAAAGAAGCATGTCCAAATCAGGCATGCTTCTTTTAGATTGAATTACTGCAGGAGCAAATGATCATGGTTATAGATAAAGGAGAAACTGATATCGATAAACAGGAAGCAATCCTCAGATAGCGGATAACTGAACGTGCGGATCATCTCGCTTGTTGAAATGTCTGAATAGAGATCGGACAATGTGCCTTTTTTCCATTTTTTCATTTGCATGGTGTTTTCAATGAAATACGGACGGAAGGCCCAATGGGAGCCTTTGATCCCGGATTCAAGGTTCCAGGTTTCTTCGAATTTGCGAATATTGGAAGAGATCTGCTCTCCGTCGCTGTTGCACATGTAAATCCGGAAACTTTCCTCATTAAAAGCTCTTGATACTTCTTTTAGAAAGGAATCCGCTTTGTCGGATCCCGGCCACAGTGGCAGAAGTTCTTTGATTTTATCCTCACACCCCTCCGCAAAAGCGAGGCGCTGTTCAACAAGCTTTTTTTCGCGTTGAACAAAGAGGTTGATTTCTTCATCGATTTGGATCGGCAGGGAATCGGTTGTCAGTAAATCGAAATCCGGCTTGGCTAAATAATAGCCTTGGTAGTAATATCCCCCGTGTTTCCAGGCGGATTGAAGCTGATGGTGGCTTTCGATATTCTCATAGGCAAACTTGGCGCCAATCCTGCGCGCCAACACCGACAAAGTCAGAAGAATATCCTCGAAGACATCCGGATTAAGATTACGTACGAGTGTGGTATCAATCTTCAGGATGTGCGGCCGCAACTGTCGGATGCGGTCAATGTTGGAACTTTTGGCTCCCACATTATCGACGGCGACCTGGATACCATAGGTTTTGTAATAAATCAGCAAGTGATTCAGGACATCGAAATCTTCTTCAAAATCATGTTCCGTGATTTCAAGAACAATCCTGTCCATCGAAAATCCTTCCCTTTCAAATCTTATGAGGGATTGCAGGAAATCTTCCCCGTTGTTGATCGATAATTGCTGGGCAGTGCGATTGACGAAAAGCAGTCCGCTATTATTGGTTTCAAGCATTTCGGCAACTGCCAGATGCAATAGGTGATCGTCAACTTCTGCTTTGTATTCATCTGGAACATCCGGGTCATGGAAAAAATGGCCGAGACTGGTCCACTCCTCATTTTCGCGGAAGCGTCCCAACACTTCATACCCGATGATGCTGTGGCTAACGGCACTGATGATGGGTTGGAACGCAGGTTTAACACGATCCAAGTTTTCCATAATCACAAAAGGGTCCATAACACATCTTCCTTTCCGAACACTGAGAGCAATTAGTATGAAGCTGCTCAATTCAACTTGTATTAAACAACTAAAAGGCTACTTGGCGTTGGTAATATATTACTATTAAATAAATAAAAAAACTAGGCAGAATTTTACGGAACGCAGCAACCGCTGCTTTTTTGACTCCAATCCAGTCTGTTATGTTGGGTAAATCGAGTAGCCAAGAAAGTTAACTTGCTAAAGAATTAACAACCTGCTAGAATAACTGACGAACGGTCGTTAGGGGGCAGATTGATGAGTGCACAAAAAATTAAAGAAGCGGCGTTGAATCTGTTCGCTGACCACGGCTATGAGGGAACTTCTCTATCTCAAATTGCCGATGAAATCGGTTTGAAAAAGCAGTCTATCTACTCACATTTTAGGAGTAAAGACGATTTGTTCTTAACTGTTCTGACGGAAACGTTTGAACTTGAAGTTCAGCAAAAAATAGCAGACTTGAAGGAGCGGGAAGGAGAAAATTTAAAAGATTTTTTATTCCTTTCGTTGAACAGCTATATCGAAAGATTTCAAAGTGATTTACATTTAAAATTTTGGCTTCGGGTTTCTTTTTTTCCGCCTGCTCATTTGTATGAAGAGGTAATGGAATATTTATATAAATACATTGATGAAGTTGATTCGTTGTATTATCAGCGATTCGAATTGGCGGTGGCACAAGAAGATATGAGAAAGATGAATCCGGAAGTTGCCTCTATGGCTTATTCGGCTTTAATCGACTCGATTTGTGTGGAACTGGTCTATGGCGGTACAGAACGAAGTGAAAAAAAACTGAGTGCGGCATGGCTTGTTTATTGGGCCGGTATTTCCCGCTTGGAAAATTAAAGAATTACAGATACCTGTAAAGTTGGAGGGAACGATATGTTTCACGCAGAGTCAAGAAAAGAAAAAGTGAGGCTGTTTCTTTCAATAGTATGGCCATTGATGGTGACTCAATTGAGTTTATACGCGATGAACTTGGTAGATACGATGATGTCAGGGCGTGTGGGTACAGAAGATTTGGCGGGAGTTGCCATCGGTTCGAGTCTGTGGATGCCTGTCTTTACAGGCATCAATGGCGTGTTACTTGCCGTGACAGCCATCATTGCGCATCTGTCAGGAAGCGGGCAGAAGGATAAGATTTCCCATGCGGTGACTCAGTCGATGTACTTATCAATCGTCCTGGCTGTTGGTGTCATCATCGCCGGTTCTTTTTTTCTGGAACCGATCTTGACTTTAATGGGCCTTGATCCGGAAGTTCACCATATTGCGTTTCATTACCTGGTGGGTCTGTCGATCGGAATTATTCCATTATTTATAGCCAACGTGCTGCGAAACTTTTTTGACGGGCAAGGTTACACGAAAATTACGATGTATATCACCGTGATGGCAGTGCCATTTAACGTGCTGTTGAATTACGGATTTATTTTCGGCAACTTCGGTTTGCCCGCATTGGGTGGAATCGGAGCGGGCTATGCGACGGCTTTAACATTCTGGATTATTTTGATCTTGAGCATTTGGATGACGTTTCAACTGCCGAAAGTCAAAAATTACCGAGTGTTTGTCCAATGGTTTAAGCCATCTTGGACAACGTGGAAAGAACAACTGGCGATTGGCATTCCGATCGGCTTGTCGATTTTCTTTGAAGCGAGTATTTTTTCAGTCGTTACTTTGCTAATGGGCATCATGTTTACGACCGTTACCATTGCAGCCCATCAAATTGCGCTGAGTTTCACTTCCTTGATATTCATGATTCCACTGAGTATATCGATGGCATTGACGATCGTCGTAGGCTATTCAGTCGGCGGCGGCAAGCTGCAGGTGGCGAAACAATACGGACGTTTTGGCGTTTTGGGCGGCATCGGCTTTTTAGCGATCGGAGCAGTGTTCCTGTTTCTCTTCAGAGAACAAATCGCTTCACTCTATACCCAGGATCCGGACGTCATCTTGCTGGCTGGCCAGTTTTTCATCGTCGCAATCATTTTCCAGTTATCAGATGCCATGCAAGCAGGGCTGCAAGGGGTTCTTCGTGGCTATAAAGATGTACAGTTGCCGTTTCTGATTGCCCTCTTCTCCTATTGGGGAGTCGGCATTCCTGCTGGTTATTTGCTTGCAGCGTACACGGAACTTGGACCCTTCGGCCTTTGGGCAGGAATCACGCTTGGCTTGACTTGTGCCGCCATCGGCTTTTACATTCGTCTCGGAATTGTGCAGCGGAGGGCCGAGCTAAAGTTGGCGAAGTGAAGAAATTTCTAACTTTCAGCATCTATAAAAGTGCAAAAATCATCATTCCTTTCATTGTAAAGGAATGATGATTTTCCGGTCGTTAAACATGGAACTTATCGTTTAGAAGAACAATAAGTTCAATAGGACAGTTAAGACGATGGAGAGAATGATCGAAATGATCAAGCTGCCCATGCAAGAAATCCGCATAATGACCCCACCTTTAATGATGTGTTATGGGTAAATACCCGGTTTTATGAGGCAAGCAAACAAAAAAGTTCAGCACGAAAGAAATTAAGCTTGCTTTCCGGTTTCCCAGTCCCCTATAATGTGAAACGCTGATCCAATTCATAGACCATGACTGGCAGATGAATATGTAAATTAACAATGAGAATGGAGAATTATTTTGGATAAATTTTATCGGTTAGCAACCATTTTCGTTGCTTCCATTGTGTTAGCTTTCGCTTTTAATATGTTCCTGTTGCCTCATGAAATTTTGTCAGGCGGTGTGACAGGAATCGCGATGATTTTCAGTTTGATGAGCCCGATCAATGCAGGGATCTGGCTGATCATTTTAAATATCCCGATCTTGATCATCGGCTGGATGAAGTTGGGCCACACGTTCATCGGCAACAGCATCTTTTCAGTAATTGTCACATCCATCGCAATGCTTTATATTCCGGTGGTGCAAGTGACGAACGACGCTTTGCTAAGTTCCGTTTTTGGCGGCGTAATTGTAGGTGCGGCTGTCGGGATTATTATCCGTTTCTATGGTTCGACCGGCGGCTTTGACGTGGTCGGCCTTCTGTTGACGATGAAACGGGACATCCCTTTGGGCATTCTCGTTTTCGGTCTCAACAGTATGGTGGTGTTCGTTTCCGGCTTTATCTTTTCTTGGGAACTTGCGCTTTATACGATGGCTTCCATTTATATCACCGGCTTGGTGGTGGACCGGATCCATACCCGTCATATCAAATTAAGCTTGATGGTGGTTACGAATAAAGGGGATAAAGTCAAAAAAGAATTGTTGGATAACTTATACCGGGGCGTCACCGTTGTGGACGGCGAAGGAGCTTATTCACAGGCGAAACTGAAAGTCCTTTATACTGTCATCACCCGATATGAACTGGCTTTTGTCAGGCCGCTTATTAAGAACATCGACCCAGACGCTTTTGTCAGCATCAGTGAAACGATGGAAGTCATGGGGAATTTCAGAAGAGACAGTAACTTTAAGAAAGTCCCAAATTAATAAAAGCTAAAAAGACCGCACTCCCTAAAAACGGAGTGCGGTCTTTTCTATTCGATAAATGCCAATTCCGGAATCCATTGGGAGAGGTGGGCTTTTATTTCCTCGTTGATCTTTGGGTCGACTTTTTCCAGCAAATCGATTTCATAGTTCGTGTGATTGGCGCTTCGAACGAAGGTGTTCGTGAAACCCGGATTTTTCAGGGTAATTGTTTCGGAATTGCTGTCGATCACTTTCTCGACTTCAATATGAAGGATTCCGCCAATCTGGCGGTACAATAAATCCTGTCCGGACAGGAAGTTGCCCAGTGAATAAACCACAAAGCTTCTGCTGCCGTCACTTGTTTCAATCCATTCCGGTGGCTGCAGAACATGCGGATGGTGTCCCAGGATAATATCAGCTCCGTGTTCAGCGGAAAAGTTCGCCAAGTCGATTTGTTCGGCACTCGGCATTCTTTCGTATTCTTCCCCGAAATGCAGGCTCAAAACTACGACGTCGGACTGCTCTTTGGCTCTGGATAAATCCCTCTGTATCTGTTCTTTGTTGATGCGATTGACGAGATACTCCCTGCCGGCGGGCGTAGGCACGCCGTTGGTCGCGTACGTATATGCCAGAAAGGAGAAGGTGATGCCATTTCTTGCAATCAGTGTAACCTCATCCCGTTCTTCATAGGATAAATAAGATCCAACACTGGCTATGCCGATTTCATTCCAATAGTTTTTGGCATTTTCAATCGCTCTGACGCCTCTGTCCAACGTATGGTTATTCGACATGGAAACCACATCGACGCCCGCATTTTTTAACGCATCTGCAATTTCGTAAGGGCTATTGAAAGATGGATAGGTCGATACGCCGATTTCACTGCCGCCGATAATGCTTTCGGAATTGGCGAACGTAATATCCGCCGCTTCCATATAAGGTCGTATAATATCAAACATGGGATCGAAGTCAAAGCCGTCCTCGGTTCTTGCTGTATCGTAAACTCTGCCGTGCAGCAGAATATCACCGACTGCCGATAGGGAAGCTGTGCGGGTTTGCTCGAATTCCTTGGTGGCCACAGGGGCCGTCCGCAATCCGAACGGTTCACGGGCATTATCAGAGGCATCAACGGCAATATCAGGTGCACAACTTGAAAGAATCATGGCTATACATAAAATGAAAATTGAACTGGCTTGTTTTTTGGTGATCAATTTTATCACTTCCTTCATTTGATAAAGGGCGATTAAGAAAATCATACGCAATTATAAAAAAACAGCAAAAGAAATCACATCTTTAACATTATGTTACTATGCAGAAGTAAAAATAACTACTGTTTATTTGTGGCAGCAGCATTAAAGTCACGGGTAGGGTGAGTCATATTCCTGCTTTGTAGAGTCTTTTAAAGACAAAATTTAACTCAAAGCCTCCAATTAGGAAGCTTTGAGTTAAATGGAATTATCGTCCAAGAGCAACGACTTCATCTATTCCTGCAGTCTCGAACACCGAAACTTTTTGTTTTTCTTCTACAAAATAACTCTTGTACCATAATAGGAACATATAAACGGTCCAGACTTTGCGGCCGTTATTTGCCTTGTTCTGATAATGTTCATCCAGCAAACGAATAAGCTCGCGCTGATTGAAGAATTCAGCAGCTTCCAAACTGGAGAATGTGGCTTTAACCTGCTCGTAAAACTTTGCTTCGCGCAGCCAGTGTCGAATTGGGACAGGAAACCCCAGTTTTTTGCGCTTAGCCGAAGCTTCCGGCAATGCCTTGCGTGCAGCCAAGCGCATGGCGTATTTGGTTTCGCTGTCACTGATTCGGTACTTTGCGGGAATTGCCGATGCAGTTGCCATTACTTTTTTATCCAAGAAAGGTACTCTTAGCTCCAAGGAATGGGCCATGCTCATTTTATCGGCTTTCAGCAATATGTCCCCGACAAGCCAAAGGTGCATATCCAAGTATTGTTTTTTAGTTAAATCATCTTTTTCTTTTACCTGAGTATAATAAGGGTCAACAATTTGCTGTAATGACGGACCGCTGTGGTAACCGCTTTTCAGAACTTTAGTCGCTTCGTTTTCCTGATATACTTTTGCCTGGCCGATAAACCACTTTTCGACAGGCAGGCCTCCTTGAACCAAAAACTGTTTGCCTCGCATTTCCGGCAATTTCAGCGCACTGTTAGCGGCTGTCTTACGCAGGAGAGCTGGGAATTTTTTATACTTTCTTAAATTAGGGCGAACATCATAATCTTCATAACCGCCGAATAATTCATCAGCACCTTCTCCTGAGAGCACAACCGTCACATCTTTTTTCGCAAGTTTTGAAAGAAAGAATAAGGGAACAATGGAAGGGTTGGAATGAGGTTCATCCATGAAATATTGGATTTCTTCCAATTTAGCAAAGCAGAGATCCGCATCAAGCACTTCGTGTTCGTTCTGAATGTCGAGTTCCGCGGCCAGAGCCTTGGCATTATCAATTTCCGAAAAGTTTTTATCGCTGAAACCGACAGTGAATGTTTTATCCGGCTTTAAGACAGAAGCAACATAACTCGAATCTACCCCACCGGATAAGAAGGAGCCTACTTTTACATCGCTGATCCGATGAACCTGAATGGATTCCTGAATGACCTGATCTATTTCGGTGACCAGTTGATCGAGAGGCTGGTCTTTTTCGTTGAAATCAGGCGTCCAGTAGCGGGTTTTGGTTAATTCGTTATTTTCAAAAACGAGGTAATGGGCGGGAGGCAGTTTAAAGACCCCCTTGAAGAAGGTTTCATCAAGTACTGAATATTGAAATGATAGATATGGCATTAAAGCATCTTTGTTCAATTCTTTGTGAAAGCTCGGATGCGGTAGAAAGCTTTTGATTTCTGAGCCAAAAAAGAACGTGCCATTCATATTCGCATAGTATAGCGGTTTGATGCCGAACATATCACGGCCAGCAACTAATTTTTTGTTTGTACGATCCCAAATAACAAAAGCGAACATTCCACGAAGCTGCGAAATGAAAGACTCTCCGTATTCTTCATAACCATGGATAATAACTTCGCAATCGGAACTTGTTTTGAAGGTATGGCCTTTGGCAATCAACTCTTCCCGTAAGTTCACAAAATTATAGATCTCTCCATTAACCATTGAAACTAAACTGTTGTCCTCATTGTAAAAAGGCTGGTCTCCAGTTTTCAAACCGATAATACTCAGTCGCCGGAATCCGAGCGCCACATCATCTTCAAGAAATTCTCCAGCCGAATCTGGTCCTCTATGTAGAATACGATCCATCATTTCACTTAAAATCATCTTCGAATTCGCTGTTTGTCCGATAAATCCTGTAAAACCGCACATGTTATCGCCTCACTTCCATCTGTTTTTTAAATTTCACTTTTCTTTACACGATTTACTTAATTAAACCATATAAAAAGGATAATTGAACTACTTTTCGTTAAAATAAAATGGATTTTCATATCATAATCAGGATTAATTATACTAAAATAGGTAAAAAGGCTAAAATCGTATAGTTGAAAGTTTTAATTTCGAAAAACAATATATGCCAAATAACTGCGAGAAACTTCATTCTATCTAAAGTCTCTTGCAAATTAATTAGAAAAGCGAAATAATTAGAAAATAATATTAATACAAAAGGAGAGTGAAGAAATGGAAAGTGTTTTAGAGGAAATCAAACCGATCGTTCAGGGAGTTTTCGAACATCTACACAACCATCCGGAAATCAGCTGGAAAGAAGTGGAGACAACCAAGTATTTGAAAGAGTTTTTAGAGAAAGAGGGATTCCGGGTTGAAACGTTTGCTGATATTACCGGGTTAGTCGTGACGATCGGGAGCGGCAGTCCATGTGTAGGTATCCGGACAGACATCGATGCGCTGTGGCAGCAAGTCGACGGCAAAGAGCAGGCAAATCATTCCTGTGGCCATGATGCGCACATGACGATGGCGATTGGCGTCTTGCTGACGTTGAAAGGAATGGGCATCCCAACAACAGGAACGGTGAAAGCCATTTTCCAACCTGCTGAAGAAAAAGGGACAGGAGCTCTTGCATTGGTCGATAGGGGAGTTGTCGACGACGTGGATTATTTATACGGAGTGCACCTTCGCCCGAAACAAGAGATGCCTTATGGCTATTCGACTCCTGCAATCATGAACGGAGCGGCAAGGATGATCAAAGGGTCGATTACGGGAACTGACGCACATGGCGCACGTCCACATGAAGGGCAAAACGCCATCGAGGTGATGGCGCTGCTGGTGCAGGCAATCCAGTCGATTCATGTGAACCCGATGGTGCCGCATTCCGCCAAAATGACCATGTTTCAATCCGGCGGCGAATCAGCCAACATCATACCCGGGAACGGGGTTTTCAGTATCGATGTTCGCGCGCAGACAAATAGCGTGATTGAGGAACTGGTGAACCAAGTGGAACGGACGATGGATAGTGTGGCTGAAATGACGGGCGTGAAGATTGCATACGAAACAATCGCAGAGATCGCCGCGGCACAAGTGGACGAATCGGCCGTCGGACTGATGGCTTTGGCCATCGAAGAAAGCGTCGGCCAAGAATACTTGAAGCCACCAGTTGTCACACCGGGTGGGGAAGATTTCCATTATTACACATTAAAACGTCCGAACGTCAAAGCGACGATGCTTGGACTTGGGTGTGATCTTACGCCCGGACTTCATCATCCGCAAATGAAATTCAACCAGGACAGCCTGATCACTGGAATTGAAATCCTCTCCCGTGCAGTGATCAAGACCTTTGAACACGAAGAAAAAAACGGATAACATGAAAATCCCCTTCGGTTTCAATTGAAACCGAAGGGGATTTTTTTGTTAATTCAATACGAGCCATTGCATCTTATCCAGACGCTGAAGGCCTTTGCTAAAAGCTTCCCATCTTTTATCGAGATTCATTTCGTGCTCTGCGGCTTCAAAGGACAAGGTGGTTTCTTGCGCCCACTTGTCTCTCCTAGTTAATTAATCTCACCATAAGACAAAGTGGACATCTGCTTTGACATAGACCCTATAGCAGAATCAGCAGCAAAATCGGGATGGTAAGGATGCTTGCGAGGGTGCTGACGAACATCGCGCTCGAAACCATGTCCGGATTCATGTTGAACTTGATGGCTAGTAATGTAGTGGTTGCCGCAGTAGGTGTCGCCACACTGATCAGCAGTACTTTCGCTTCCAGTGAATCGAGTGGATACAACAGGAACAGGACACCCAGGGCAAGAACTGGGAAGGCGATGAGCTTCAGCAGGGTGGCAATGCCGATAAAGGCAATAACGTTTTTAATCTTGATGGAAGCCAGCGTGATGCCTAAAAGCGTCAGCATCGCCGGGATTGAAGCCTGGCCCAGAAGACCGGTGGCGTTTTCGATTGCCACCGGGACCGGAATATCTCCAATTTTCATAAAGATAGCCAACAGAACCGCGATAAATCCTGGCATCCTTAGAATGGTGGTGAAAATCTCCTTTTTGGGCGCTTTCTCATGGTTCGACGCATAAAAAACGCCTGCTGAATTCATCAGCAAAGATTGCATCACCAAATAAATGATAGCGATGGAAACCCCTTCTTCGCCAAAAGCGAAAAGGACAATCGGCAACCCGTAGTTTCCCGCATTGGGAAATCCGCTTGCGAGCATCATGGTGTTTTTATATGGTTTTGTCCATCTGAAAAGCAAACCCATGAGCTGAATAAAAATTGCAAACAAGGCAAACAAGGTGAATGAAAAAAGTACGATCTTGCCCAAGTCAGCCATATTCAATTCTGAAATGGAAACAGAGTAAAAAAACAGCGCCGGGCTGAAAACATATATCGTCAGATCCGATACGGACTTGGAGTTGATCGACATGTATTTCCCTACAAAATAACCGACTCCGAGCAACAGGAAAACCGGTAAAACCACATTTAAAATCTCAAAGATAACCATTATAGACCACATCCATTACTGACAGAAAAAAATCTGTTTCCTCATTGATTTCAATCATCTCAATCATCCATTAATAATGCAAGATGAAGAATGACCGCATCATTGAATAAGTTCGGGTTTAAGCCTGTAAGTTCCTCGACTTTTTTTAATCGGTAACTGAGGGTGTGCCGGTGGATCTGCAGGAAGTCAGCCGCTTCCGTGGCCATTTTATCGCAGTTATAATATGCTCTCAGAGTTTTCCGGTGCATTTCAGATAAACCGGAAAGCACGCGGCCAGTAAATTGGTCGAGGGTTGAGACTGAATTTCTTTTCAGCAATGAGATTATCTCAACATCTTCAAAGTATATGAGCTGATGATCCGGCTTCCCGAATTGAAGAGCATCTTTTGCATTGAGGTAGGTGCTTCGGATGTCATCAATCGTTTGAACCGGGAGCCCGACGCCTATTCTGAAGGGGCCGGCTTTTTGCATAAAATGAAGCAGTTCCGACAGGACTTTTTCCAGTTTGCTGCTATCAATGTCAGCGATCAAAATAAACAGTTCACTTATTTGCGAATGCCCGATCAAAGTGGATTGAGTCTGGAACTGATCCTCCAATTGTTCAATTATTCTTCTGGAAGTAGAAGGAAGGTGTTTGTATTCAACCAATAGGGTGGTATACGAACTCCGATCAATGAACTTCAATTCTAAAAGCCTTTCCTTTGAAGCAGGGGTAAGTGCTTTTCCACTGGTCAAGTCTTCAAAAATCAATTCGTTCATTTTTCGTCTCCACTCAATGTTAGAGGTTGTCAGCGATTGATGAACCATCATTTCGGTTGTCAGCTGAACGAGGGTTGCAATCTCTTTCAGATCATCCGGTTCTCCGGTAATGCCGATAATTCCAACAAGCTGCTGCTGAAATAAGATGGGCATGTTTACGCCGGGCTTGGATCCTTTCCATTCCGCCAGGTTGGAAGAAGAAATCCAAAGGCTCTCTCCCGTCTTTGCAACATGAGCCGCTCCTTCATGGATTCGTTCGACCCGCTCAATATCCCCTGAAGCCAAAATCATCCCGTTCGTATCCATCACATTCAAATTGCGATTCAAACGGATCATCGTTTGCCGGACAATTTCTTCAGCAAGCTGCTTAGTTAGCATAAATTCTCCTTTATGTATAATTATTCTGAAAATTCAACTGTGTAATATATACATTCAGTATAATGTATATCGATTCTCTTCACATTATAATTTTGTGTAAGCGCTTTTATGAAGGAGGGATTGACTCGTTGAAGATAATCATAGCACCTGATTCATTTAAAGGAAGTCTTTCAGCAATGGACGCAGCCCGAGCGATGGCTGAAGGAATCAGTGAGATCAGACCAGACGCCGAGCTGTTGTTATTGCCGGCTGCTGATGGCGGGGAAGGAACGATGGAAAACTTAGTAGCAGCGACATCAGGAAAAACGGTCTCAACAGAAGTCAACGATCCTCTTGGCAGAAGGATCACGTCACGCTATGGCGTGCTAGGTGATGGAGAGACTTGTGTTGTGGAGTTGGCAGAAGCTTCCGGATTGATGCTCCTTGAAAAAGCGGAAAGAGATCCACTGGCGGCCTCTACATATGGAACGGGGGAATTGATCCGGCATGCACTGGATGCGGGGTTTAGAAAATTCATCATCGGACTCGGAGGAAGTGCGACAAATGACGGCGGTTCAGGCATGTTGCAGGCACTGGGCATAAAATTCTTTGGTCCAGACGACAAAGAATTCAATGCAACTGGTGGAGCTTTAGGCAATCTTCGTGAAATCGATGATTCTGGGTTTGACCCCCGCATTGCAGAAAGCCGTTTCCTGATTGCAAGTGATGTTGAAAACCCTTTTGTTGGATATCAAGGTGCATCTGCAGTTTTCGGTCCCCAAAAAGGCGCAACTCCTGAACTGGTGGAGCTTCTCGACAACAATCTCCTGAACTATGCAAATGTGATTGAACGCAAAACCGGATTTTCCCTTCATGCAAAAAAAGGTTCAGGAGCAGCCGGTGGGGCCGGTGGAGCTTTTCAAGTATTTTTTTCCGGAGAGATGAAGCGTGGAATTGACGTGGTATTGGAAGCAATCAATTTTGAAGAACAGTCGGCATCTGCCGATCTGATCATTACGGGCGAAGGGAAATCGGATGCACAGACGCTTTCCGGCAAAACACCATATGGAATATCTGAAGTCGCGCTGAAGCATGGCAAGCCAGTTCTGCTGATTTCCGGGCTGGTCGATGAGGACGCGAAAGAATTATTGCTTCCGTATTTCACAGAAGTGCATTCAGTTGTCGGTCATACGGTTTCTTCCCAAGAATCTATTGCTCATCCCGAATTGCATTTAAAAACGAAAACAAAACAAGTGGTAGAAGCTTATTTTAAAAAACATGAAAAAGGGGTGTAGAAATGTTATTTGCCATTATCGCGTTAAGTGTTGTACTCGTTGTTCTATTAACTGCAGTATTTAAAGTTCATCCGTTCTTATCTTTACTATTTGGTGCGTTCTTTATCGGGATCGCTTCCGGCATGCCGTTGGCAGATGTGGCATCAAGCGTCACAGAAGGATTTGGCGCATTGATGGCAGGGATAGGCCTTGTCATTGTGTTCGGTACAATTATCGGAGTTATTTTGGAAAAATCCGGAGCGGCTTTCCGGATGGCGGAAGTCGTATTGCGGGTCATTGGTGAAAAGCGTCCGCAACTTGCGATGTCCATCATCGGTTTCATCGTTTCCATCCCGGTTTTTTGCGACTCGGGTTTCATCATTCTTTCAAGTTTGAAAAAGGCGCTGGCTAAACGTGCCAAAGTGGCGATCGCTTCCATGTCAGTTGCGCTTGCTACTGGTTTGTATGCAACGCATACGTTGGTTCCGCCAACTCCTGGACCGATTGCGGCTGCAGGAAATATCGGAGCGGAAATTCATTTGGGAACCATTATCCTGATTGGCTTTGTGGTAGCGATTCCCGCAGTTCTTGTCGGTTATTTGTGGGCAGTCAAAGTCGCTTCCAAAATCAAAGTTCCTGAAGATGTGGAAGAAGGCGGCCTTGATTACGATGAAATCGTTAAATCGTTCGGTGAGATGCCTTCTACTTTTAAAGCGTTTCTGCCGATTGCACTGCCGATTGCATTGATAGCTGCAGGGTCGATTGCAAATCTGACAGAGGTGGAAAACGGTTTTGTGAACCTACTGACCTTCCTGGGTTCCCCGACGGTTGCGCTATTGATGGGGGTTCTGGCAGCGTTCCTACTAATGCCTAATCTAAACGAAGAAACCATGTCCGGCTGGATCGGGCAAGGGTTGGTTGCAGCTGCGCCGATTCTTTTGATCACCGGGGCAGGCGGAGCGTTCGGCCGTGTCATCGCTAACTCCGGGGTTGCTGATTTGATCTCAGCGATGGACCTTGGTGTGTTTGGCGGAGGCGTCCTGTTCTTGCTGGTACCGTTCTTCATCGCCGCAGCATTGAAAACGGCACAAGGTTCGTCAACCGCGGCATTGGTCATCACCTCAACACTGGTCGCACCATTGTTGCCATCTCTCGGCATCGATGGAGCAGTGCCGCTTGCACTTATTGTAATGGCAATTGGAGCTGGAGCTATGACAGTCAGCCATGTAAACGACAGTTTCTTCTGGGTTGTCAAAGAATTCAGCGGCATGAAAATTACAGATGCCTATAAAGCTCAGACAATGGCAACCTTATTGCAAGGTGTAACCACCATTTCTGTAACGATGATCTTATGGTTGATCTTGGTTTAACTTTGATTAAACACAAAGCAGTCCCGTCCTTTTAAAAAGGGCGGGACTGCTTTTGGCTAGATTCAATTAT
This sequence comes from Planococcus sp. (in: firmicutes), assembly GCA_035461045.1. GTDB lineage: Bacteria > Bacillota > Bacilli > Bacillales_A > Planococcaceae > Planococcus. Next base: position 9,563 of record DATHVY010000134.1, on the reverse strand, counting down.
AAAAAGTAGGCTCTCCCTGGAACTCTCCAGGTGAAAAAGTTGCACGGAACATGGGAGTGGTGGTGATCCACATCAATTCTTTAGCCATATAATGTGAAGAAAAGCGGAAATCTTGTTCGATCCAATAGAGCACTACACCAAATGTCGCGTATGCAAGATGGTACGCTTTGATTTTCTCCTCAATACGGCGAGAATGGTCGGCATACTCAAAGTTTAGGTCATTGAGGAAATGATGGATGAACATTTTGACCATTCGCTCCTGCAAAACCAGCTTGAAATCGGGATGTTTGATCAGCTGATAGAAATCCCGATTAAGGTATATGTGATCAAAGAGCTTCAATGCCGCTGGATGGATGAGGCTGATCTCCAATTGTTTTGTGGTTGCGTATGGTTCTTTCAATGCCTTTAACAAGGATCCAATCCGGTTTTCCGTAATTTGATGAAGCAAGTCCTCTTTCGAGTTATAGTGTTTATAAAATGCGCCTCTTGTGTAGTCGGCTTTTTCACATATCGCAAGAATTGTTATGCGCTGATAAGATCCTTCGTGCATGAGTTCGAGAAAAGCTGTTTCCAAAGCTTTTTTTGTTCTTCTGACTCTTCTGTCCACCTTCACTTTCTCAGCTCCTTTTGTATAAAATCGCTTAGTTGCAAGACATATTCAAAAGATGTGTCCACTATCATAGCACTTGGTTTCATTGTATATTGAATTTTCTGATTTTAATACTTAAAATGAATATGGAATGATGATTTAGAACAAATTGCTGAAATACAAAACATGAGGAGGAGATTGATGATGGGCAGATTGGACGGAAAAGTGGCCATTATAACTGGAGGAGCAAGAGGGATGGGAGCATCCCATGCTAAAAAGTTTTTGGAAGAAGGCGCAAAGGTCATGATTACGGATATTCTTGAAAAAGAAGGCGAAGCGATGTCCAGTGAACTTGGCGGGAACATCAAGTTCATGAAGCATGATGTCACAAAAGCGGCGGAGTGGGAAAAGGTAGTCGCTGAGACCGAATCAGCATTCGGGCCAGTCAGTGTGCTGGTAAATAATGCGGGCATTGTCTTGCTCAAGCAAATCGACGAGATCACTGAAGAAGAATACCGGCGAATCATTGATATCAATCAAGTCTCAGTGTTTTTGGGGATGAAATACGTGCATCCGTCAATGAAAAAGGCGGAGCATGGGTCCATCATTAACATTTCTTCTGTCAGCGGTTTGAGAGGAAACAGTGGCTCTGTGGCTTATGATGCTTCAAAGTTTGCCGTACGAGGAATGACAAAAAGTGCAGCAATCGAGTTCGGTGCAGAGGGAATCCGCGTGAACTCCATTCATCCAGGAATTATCGAAACGCCGATGATCATGCAGGAGGATACTAAGGACACAGTAAGGGAATTCGCAAAGGCGATTCCTTTGAAGCGGACAGCCCAACCAACGGAAGTCAGCAACCTGGCCGTATACTTAGCCTCTGACGAATCCAGTTATTCCACCGGGTCTGAATTTGTGATTGATGGGGGCATGACGGCAAAACTATAAAAAAAATTGAGTTAAGTGTAAAACCGCTCAGGAAGCTTTTCCTTTGAGCGGTTTTTCGTTTGGTGAATTATCAAATTTTTCCGATAAAATGATAAACTGGAATCATTAGAAGAATGGGAAAGGAGTGATGAGACTTGACTGGCAAAAAACCTCTGACGATTGCAACAGCACATCAGCTGCTGGAACAGAAGAAAATATCTCCTACAGAACTTGTTGCAATGTTCCTGGAAGAAATAGAAAGAAAAGATCCGCAACTAAAAGCATGGGTGAGACTGCAAAAGGAACAAGCAATGAAAGTGGCGCGAAACCTGGATTTGCTTCAACATTCGAATCCGACGCTTCCTTCGTTGTTTGCGATTCCATATGGTGTGAAAGATATCATCTGTACAAAAGATTTAGTGACAGAGGCAGGTTCCAAGCTGATGGAAGGATACCGACCGGACCGGGATGCCTCAGTTGTGCGCATGTTGAACACTTCCTGCGCAGTGATGCTCGGGAAAACAGCAACCACTGAATTTGCAAGTAAGGGAGGAGCACCCGAAACCCGGAATCCATGGGGATTGGATCATACGCCAGGTGGATCAAGTACAGGGTCAGCCGCTGCGGTTGCAAGTGGAATGGCACTTTTTGCGCTTGGGACTCAGACAATGGGTTCCCTGTCCCGCCCCGCTGCCTACACGGGCTTGACCGCTTTAAAGGGAAGCTATGGCAGAGTCAGTAAGGCCGGCATCTTTCCCTCAAGCTGGAGCTTGGATCATGTGGGCGCTTTGACAATGAATGTGGAAGATGCCGTTCTTGTCTACAACGAAATCACCGGTTACGATTTAGACGACGATGCAACGTGGTTTCTACCGAAACAGCGGCTCTACCTCAATGAAAAAAAGAAAAAATACACAATCGGAGTGATCCGCGATGCCTATTTTCAAGCTGACAGCGAATCGATGGGGATATACGAAGATGCATTGCGGGAACTCGAAGAAATCGGATACCGGTTAAAGACGGTCTATATGCCAACAAGTTTTGAAGTGGCGAATGCCGCCCAACAGGTCGTGCTGAAATCGGAGAATGCCAGTTTCCACAAGGAACGTTATCGCGTTCATGCTTCACTTTTCGGTGAGCATATGAGGGAACTGATTGAGGAAGGGAACGAAATCAGCGCCCATCATTATATCCAGGCACAACGGGATCGTGTCCTGTTTAAACAAGAGTTGATGGGGGTTTTCCAAGACGTTGATGTGCTGATTTCGCCCGCTGCACCTTCCTCTGCTCCTTTGGGGATAAAAGAGACGGGTTCACCCGCCTTCAATTTGCCTTTCAGCAATGCAGGCGTGCCAACTTTGACTTTGCCGATGGGCTTCACTGCTGAAAAACCACTTCCAGTGGGTATGCAGCTGATCGGCAAGCCGCTCGAAGAACAGAAGCTAATCGATATCGGTTATCGTTATCAAAAAGGGACAAACTGGCATTTAAAGAAACCGAGACTGGATTTCTAAGCGCAAGAAATTGTTTTCGTTTCATTTTTTCTATAATATCAAAGCAAGGAAAGAGAAAGGTGAGGGATGGCTATTACTATTCTTGAGTGGATTTTTATTGCGGTTGGCGTGATCTGGGTAAGTGAGTTCGTTATTTTCAGAAACCGGGGGATTGGTCGAGGAGATGCGGTCGAGAATCGTTCGTTTCTTCTTATATTTACTGCCCTGTTCTGTACGATTGCAGCTGCAATGCTGCTGCAGGAATTGCAAGCCTTTGACAGAATTGCTTTGGTGATGCAATCCATCGGCTTGATTCTTCTGGCTGTCGGGGTATTTTTGAGGTTCTGGGGAATTTTACATTTAAAGTCTCAGTTTACCCGGCACGTGACGGTGCGGGAAGGCGATGAAATCGTCAGTTCCGGTCCTTACCGCAAGCTGAGGCATCCGCTGTACACTGGCCTATTGCTGATTACTCTGGGAATGGCCTTGTTTTTTACCAGCTTTATTGCGGCAGTGATCGGCGGGATTGCGGTGACGTGGGCCTTGATGAAACGCATCAAGTATGAAGAGCAACTTTTGGTCGAAAAGTTTGGAAGGGATTACGAACAATGGATGGAGCACCGGGCTCGGTTGATTCCATTTATTTATTGATTTTGTAAGGAGGCAGTTTGATGAAAAAGAAAGCATTGGTTATTGGCGCCGGGTTGGCAGGCATGTCAGCCGCCATTCGATTGAGAGCGGATGGGTATGAAGTAAAAGTTTTGGAAAAGAACGGAAGGGTCGGCGGAAAATTGAACCGCCTCGCAAGCCAAGGATTCATTTTTGATACAGGGTCGACTATTTTAACGATGCCGTGGGTGCTGGAGCAATTATTCGCCAGTGTCCACAGGCGTTTGGAAGATTACATACCGATTAAAAGGGTGGAGCCGCATTCAAGGGTATTTTTTGAAGATGGTGTGCAGCTGGACCTCACCAGTGACCTCCCGGAACTGATTGCAGAAATGAAACGAGTTGGCAATGGTCCTAAACAAAGCGTACTGAAGTTCCTTAATTACTCCGAAGAGTTGTATGAACTTCACATGAAGAGCTTTTATAAATACAGTCTCACGGATTCAAAGGATATGAAAAAGCACCATAATCTGCGCGAATTAATGGCAATGGAAGCGATGAGCACCGTTGCGGAGGGGACGAAGAAACGCCTGGACAACCCTCACCTGGAGCAATTGTTCAATCACTTTGCATTGGATAGCGGATCGAACCCCTATCAGGCACCGGCCATATTGAACCAGTCGATCTACGTGCAATTGGCGCTTGGCATTTATTATGTGCCGGGCGGCATGTACAATATCGCCCGCGGAATGGAACGTGTGCTGGATGAATTAGAGGTCGAGGTGCAGTTGAACTCTTCAGTGGATAGTCTGGTGTTAAACGGGGAAACGGTGACCGGCGCCCATACCATTGATGGTGTGGTCCACGAAGCGGATATTGTGGTGTCAAACCTGGGAGCGATTCCGGTTTACCGAAACCTGATCATGCAGAAAAAGGCGAAAAAAGAAGCGAAGCGTTTAAATAAAACGTTTATACCCAGTGCATCAGGTATGGTTATGCTTTTGGGTGTTGACCGGAAATTCGAGAACTTTACTCATCATAATCTTTTCCTTTCCAAAGATCCGGAGAAAGAATTCAAGGATATTTTTGAAAAAGGGATCCCGACAGATGATCCAACGGTCTATGTCGGCATTTCCTCAAGGACGGATGCCTCCCAGGCACCGGAAGGAAAGGACAGCCTCTATGTGTTGACACATGTGCCGGCCATAAAAGAAGGCCAGCAGGACAAGGAAGACTGGAACCGATATCGGGAAATTATTCTCGACAAACTGGAACGGATGGGCATGGACGGTTTGCGCGATTCGATTGAATTTGAAGACGGTTTCACTCCGAAAGATCTGGAAGCGCTATATGGCTCGAATGGCGGATCGATCTACGGTGTTGCTTCGGATAAAAAGAAGAATGGCGGTTTTAAAATTCCTGCGAGAAGTGAATTGTATAAAAATCTTTATTTTGTCGGAGCAACGACACATCCAGGCGGAGGTTTGCCGTCGGTGATTTTATCCGGCCAACTGACTGCAGACTTGATCAAGAAAAATGAAGGATTGAAAGAGTGATGAGAAAGCAGACGGCCGAATTGGGCTGTCTGCTTTTTTATTGAAATAAACCAAATCGAGATAAAGGTATTTCGGAATAATTAAATTCGATTATTTGAATAATGATTAGTTGGGTAAAAGTCGAATAATTAGCTAAAAAAATGTTCATGATGTTAAAAAACACAAGTGCATTCGTGAATAAAGTCTGAAAACTTCATTGTTGACACCTGTAAACTATGGTAAGATTAATTTCAGAATATTAATAAAATTATTTCTATTTAGAGAAAAGGGGAGAAAAAGATGAAATTATCCAAGAAATCGTTATGGTCATTTCTACTTGTGCTCGTGTTGGCTATGGTCTTGGCTGCATGTGCTGGTGGAGATGATGACAGTTCTGACACAGAAACAGATGATCAGAGCGGTGATTCCGCAGAAGGTGGCGGTGATTTAATCATTGCAGTTCTTTCCGACGCTTCAACATTGGATCCTCATGGTGCTAATGATGTTCCGTCATCAGTGGTTCAAGAGAACATTTTTGAAACACTCTTGCAGACAGATGAGAATAATGAAATCATCCCTGGACTGGCTCACACTTGGGAACCGGTTGATGAATTGACTTGGTCTTTCCAACTCCAGGAAGGGGTTCAATTTCATGATGGAGAAGAGTTTAACGCTGAAGTCGTGAAAATGAACCTGGATCGTCTATTAGATGAAAATGTAGGTTCTCCACGATACAATTTATTTGAAATGATTACGGAAGTTGAAGCTGTGGACGAATTTGAAGTGCATATCACTACGGAATATGCGTTTACTCCTTTATTGTCCCATTTGACACATACAGGAAGCAGCATGCTTTCACCGGCAATCATCGAAGCGGACTATGAAGCAATGGAGGGCGGAGCTGATCCGTTTGCTGAAGTGAATGCCAATCCAGTAGGAACAGGATTCTTTAAATACGAATCATGGGATCCTGGCTCACAAATCGTCCTTTCAAAAAATGAAGACTATTGGGACACACCAGCAAAAGTGGATTCAGTCACATTCAGAGTTGTTCCTGACTCTCAAGTAAGAGCGGCTGATCTGGAAACTGGAAACGTTCATATCATTGATCCTGTTCAGCCGAACGAAGTGGCACGTATTAACGAATCGGGAGTTGCAACGGTTCTTCAAACGCCTTCGTCAAGCCTGAACTATCTCGGTTACAATGTGGAAAGCGAACCGTTTGACAACAAACTGGTACGCCAAGCGATTTCACATGCTATTGACCGCCAAGGAATCATCGACGGGATTTACGACAATTTCGGGATACCAGCAGTTGGACCGATTGCACCTGGCATCTTCGGATTCACAGATGAAATTGATACGATCGAGTACGATATGGATCGTGCCCGTGAATTGCTGGCGGAAGCTGGAATGGAAGACGGGTTTACAACATCGATCTGGACAAATGACAACCCATTGCGTGAATCAATCGCGGTATTGGTTCAAGAGTCTTTGGCAGAATTGAACATCGAAGCTTCAATTGAAGTGATGGAGTTCGGTTCTTATGTGGAACGGACTGCTTTAGGGGATCACGATATGTTCATCCTTGGATGGTCAAACCCTACCGGTGATGCTGACCGAGGCATGTACCCATTGTTCCATTCATCACAAAAAGGGAACCCGGGGAACCGTTCTTTCTATGAAAACCCAGAAGTGGATGAATTGCTCGAAGCCGGACGCCGCGAAACAGACCCAAGTGCTCGAGAAGAAATCTACCATGAAGCTGCTGCTCTCCTAACGGAAGACGCACCGATGGCATTTCTTCTTCACACGGAATACTTGAACGGTATCGCGAACAACGTTAAAGGTTTTGATATCGATGCTGCTGGCCTTTACAAATTGCATAACGTATCCATCGAAGATTAAGTTCATACAATCATCCAGATCGAAACCGTTCATTCGGTTTCGATCTTTTTTATTAGAAGAATATGTCTGGGTTCATGGTTTTTCTAGAGTGGAACAAAAAAGAAGAAGGCGCCTGTTTTACCGGCACCTTCTTCTTTTTTGTTTTCGTTGACTCGTTAAATATTCGGCTTTTCATCTTCTTCTTTTGCTTTTGCTTCGAATCGGTCAAGTTGGCGTTTGGCGAAATCCCGGCCTCCGAGTCCGAATGCGATTGTAAAGGCGATCGCTAACCCGGCAAGGATGAACAGGAATGCTAAGTTGACGATGTTTGAAGCGAAATTTAACTGGTCGAGTGTCATGAAAACTGCGATGATGATCACCACATATTTGGCGATGGCACCGAACAGTCGGTTTCCGGAAGATGCGGTGATATAATTACCCAACATTCCTCCTCCTATCACCCCAATTCCCAGAATAATCAGCGCGCTGATCAGTAATGGGAGATAAGCAATAATTCCTTCGCCAATACTATTCAATACATCCAATTGCAGAACATTAAAAGCTTCTACTGTAAAGAAGATGATGATTAAAGTTTGAACAACTCTTCCGATTATTGTGGCTAAATCGAAAGAAGAGGTTTTAGCTGCCTGTTCCGCGCTTAGGAAATTCGAGAAATTATTAATACCGGTACCCCTCAGAAGGTTGATCAACAAATCGCCAACGAATTTAGCGATGAACACACCGACAAGGATTAATATAACGCCGACCAAGATATTCGGGATCATGTTCAGCACTTGATCCAGCATGCCTACAATCGGTTCCGAAATGGTCTGGATGTTCAGTGTTTCAAGGGCGATCGTTACAATTGGAATCAATACAATGATAAACACCAAGTTCGCCAATACATTAGCAAGCTTGTTTTGATCTTGGCTGTCCATCGACTCAGTGCTTCCCGTTTTGTTCGTCAGTTTGTTGAACCATTTGTCCAGGTTGACGGTTGACAACAGTGTAGCTACGATGGTCTTCACAAACTTGGCGACGAAGAAGCCGATCGTCAAAATGATGGCTGCCATCAAGATGTTCGGCAAGAATGCCAGCATTTGGTCCATCATGTTAGTGATGGGACCGGCAACGTTCCCCATGTTCAACGCTGCCAGTACGCTGGGCAGGAATAAGAGGAAAACCAGGTAATAGAAAATCTTGCCGATGGAATTCAGCTTTTCGTTTGCATCACGGACGTCTGTGGCCATATGGCCCTTGACTAGAGCTTCCCGGCCGCCGACTTTTTTAAATCCTTTCGTTACAATCATTCTTACAATAATTGCTACCACCCATGCAACCAAAAGAAGTAAAAGAGCGCCGATGATATTGGGAAGGTAGTTGATCATTGTGGTCCACATGTCCCGGAACGCACCTGTAAATTCATTCATGCAAAATTCCTCCTTCGTATTTTATTATAAAAAAAGTTCATCGCGCGGAAGAACTCACTACTTTATTCCCAATATTCAGTTTTATCAAACGATTTCAATTAAGGATAGATAAAACTAGACACGAAATAGTATTATTTTGTATTTTTAACATTTTATGTGTTTTTATATTACTGTTCTCATGAAATTCTAATGGGAAACTCATCATAAATTCAGTTAAGGGGGGTATCATCAGAATAAGTAATCATTTGGAAAGGATGAGATAAATGATTTATAGAAAAGTGTTCACAGGTCTCGCAGTAGCTGTACTTTTAACGGGGTGCAACACAGATACATCGGCACCGGCCGAAGGGAATCCGGCTGCGCCAGCGGAACCCGATGTGGAGCAAACAGAATCCGAAAATCTTACGGACCAGCAGGAATCGACTGATGATGCAGCTGAGGACGCGGAGACTGGGAGTGATGAAGTTCAATCCGAAGAGGCAGCAGGAAGTCAAAACATTAAAGAATTCGATTTGGAGTTGGAGTTCTTCAATGGAGATGAATGGGATTATGATTATGAAAAAGGGGATTTGGACGATACCGAAATTGAACGAAGTGGCCAAAGCACCATAAAAGGACAAGAGGCTGCAGATGAAATTGAAACGTTGCTTGCCCAGGTTGAAATTAACACCAGCCGGCAACTGTCCGAAGTGAAGGAGGATCTCCTTAACGCCATTGGAGTAGCAGTTGAAGAAATTGAGGATTTTGAAATGGAAATCCAATATGATTCTGGTGAAAAAATCGAGATTGATCACGATATGAGTGGAGCCGGTAACCAAGGAGCGGTGCGCGAATTTGATCTGGACATCGAATTCGTTTCCGGTGATGATCTCGAATATGATTTCGAAAGGGACGGCCGTGAAGCAGAAATTGAACGCAGAGATGGATCGGAAGTGGAAGGATCAGCGGCTTTTGAGGAAATTGAAGCCTTGCTGAGTGATATTTCCATCACTATGGACCGCTCAATTCAAGAAATGAAAGAAGAAGTGTTTGCCTCCATTGGAATTCTTGAAGCGGATGTTGAAGAAATTGATCTTGAAATCAAGTATGAAAG
>DATHVY010000133.1:0-3461 GCA_035461045.1 Planococcus sp. (in: firmicutes) | reverse complement strand
GAAACAGAGGATAATTCTGAAGCAGAAGCAGAAGCAGAAGCAGAAGCTCAGGCGAAGGCGGAAGAAGCTAAAGCTGAAGAAGAAGCGAAACAGCAAGCAGAAGAAGCAGAGCGTCAAGCGGCAGAAGAAGAGGCTGAGCGTGAAGCAGAGGAAGAAGCGGCAAATGCAGGTACGGCATCACAGCAACAAGCGATTGGAAAGGCCGAGGACTATTTGCAATTCACTGCGTTTTCAAAGAGCGGCTTGATCGAACAATTGGAATTCGAAGGTTTCGATAATGCCGATGCTGCCTTCGCGGTAGAACAAATCAGTGTGGATTGGAGCGAACAGGCCGTAAAAAAAGCAGGGGATTATCTTGAATTCACTGCATTTTCAAAGAGCGGCTTAGTCGAACAACTGGAGTTTGAGGGGTTTAACAATGCGGATGCCTCTTATGCCGTAGAGCAAATCACTGTAGACTGGCGCGAGCAGGCAGTAAAAAAGGCACAGGACTATCTCGAATTCACTTCATTTTCAAGAGCCGGTTTGATCGAGCAATTGGAATTTGAAGGGTTCACTAATGCCGATGCTACTTATGCTGTGAGTGAAGTTGGGCTTTAATATACAATCCATAGCATGAAAAAACCGCCACTCAATCTGGAATGGCGGTTTTTCTTATTCAATGGATTAGTATAGGATCCTTGGAACAACTAAATTGGACTTTGTTCTTAAGCTTTTGAAGTTGCGGATGTGCCTATGAAGCTTAAAGCTTCTTTTAAGTATTTTCGGAACACTTCATGATTTTCACTCATTGGGAAATGTCCGATGTCGGCCATTTCAATAAATTTCGCATTTTTTATTTGGTCGGCGGTCCGTTTTCCATCTTCCGGAGTAGTCAAGTAGTCGTAGCTTCCTGTCAGCATGACGACTTTGATCTTATCGCCTTGGATTTGATCCAGTTTTCCGCGCAGGTCATGGTCGACCGAATAGAAGTAAAGGTCTCCTTTGAATGCTTCTGATCCTTGTGTGTAATAGAACCATGTTGCCCAGCGATGTTTATCAGGCGATTGGGGAGCCATTAAATCCCATACCCCGCTTGCGCAAACTTGTGCAGCGTTTGCGTGTGGATGATGCCACCAGTCCAGATAAAACCCGGGCGCATAATCAGCCGCTTCTACAGGAATGACAGCTTCAAAACGATCCGGGTAGTGAAGTGCCAGTTGCAGAGCGGCATTTCCTCCAAAAGACGATCCCATGAAAATCGGTTTTTCCAACTCGAGTGCATCGCAAAAAGCCACAACAAATTTCGTGAAAAAGTTCGCAGTTAGTTTATATTCTTCCTTCCACCATTCCGTGTTCAGCGGGGGATCCGATTTTCCGTGACGTGGAAGGTCGTAGGCAATGATGCGATAATTTTGTGTGAATTCCTCGTCTTCAAGAAGCCCGGTCCATTGATGATTGTGACACCCAGCTGTATGTTGGCAAACGATCGGTTGCCCTGTGCCGTTCTCTAAGTAAAAGACTCTGTATTCTTCTCCTTCAACTTCAAATGTTACATAATGTCCTGTTACAGGTGAAATTTTTGATTTAGCCACTATAATTTCCTCCTCAACTTAGTTTGATTTAAACGGGTGATCCGACAACTCGAAGCAGCTCTAACTGCGTTGTGAGGCAGCGGAGGTTTTGCATTAAAATGATTAAATCTCCTTCAAGCTTCATGTCGCGCTGAAAACTGGCTGCCCAAATTCCGTGATACATCGGAGGTGGTGTAGGCATTGAGAATTTTTGCCATGTGTCTGCACTGGCGCGGATGGCAAATTGATAAGAGTCTAGAGGTCCCGGATCCACAGTGATTTTTTCAACTTTCCCTGCGTGCATTTGAATCAGAATCTTTTTGGTTTCCATATCCAACAAATACGTGCAAGTGAAAAACTTTCCATGTGCATTCAATTCTTCGTTGGTGTCATTTGCTTCTTGAAAACTAGTAGCCCATTGTTGTTCTTTCGCAACTGTCATAAGTTATTGCCTCCTTGTGTTTTTTTGAACGCTTACAATAAAACTGAATAATCAGTTTTATTGTATCATATTTTTATTAAAAAAATGTGATGAAAACTAATTTGTATTATATTCAGCTGGATTTTCGGACTGAGAAACTTCAATACATTAGCTAGAATAGAGCGGAAACTTCTCGAAAGCCTGCTGTGTCAGACACAAACCCAGTTGCTTAAAATATTGCATGAATAATTCACCGGATTAAGAAATAGAAAGAAATCTTCAAGTATTTTTATTTATTGTCATCTTGTTTTTCAAGTCCCGAGCTATCCATATAGTAATGAACAGCAGCAGCGCTGCGCTAACAATCAGAACAATGAGGTTGGGTACGGTTTTCGTGTACAAGTCGTTTAGACTCGTCACCATCAGCCATTCCGGAAAAGACGGATTGACGAAGTTTTGGTAAACGGAGATGGTGTTGTTGGCGATGTGAAGTAAAATGGGCACAAGCAAATTGCCGGTCTTCAAGTACAGGAGCGACGCCACCACCGCAAACAGGAAGGCGCCAGGGAAATTGATGTGGAATATGCCGAAAATCAGGCTCGTTAAGCCGATCCCCTTCCAGACCCCAAATCTTGTCATCAGTAAATTCAGGATCACCCCGCGAAACACAAACTCTTCCGCGATGGGTGCGATGAACGCGATAATGAAGCCCATTGCGACCAAATACCATAACTCGTCGGGGAGCTGCTGCGGTGTGAGTGCGATATCGACTAATGTGGGGGAGATAGGCATGAGTCCCCGCAACAGCAGCCAATAGATACTGATGGAAAACGCCATCACCAGCACGGTAAGCCCGAGTATTGGCAATAGCCAGCGCGTCGTGCCACGGAAGAATACGACTTGACGCAGTTTCACGCCGCGCTTTTTGAAGAAGTAGCTGCATATCCACAAGGGCAAGATGATGTAGAAAACCAACAGCATGACGACACTGTTGAGAAGTTCGTTTCCAGTGGCCTGTAGCAGGAGGGAAATCGACACGATGGACGCGCCTGTCATCAAACCAATTACAAACCGTGACCGCATTTCCTCAAACATCCACATCACCACCCTTCAGTATGGTGCAGCATGAAACACTATTTTGACTTCATATTATCACTAATGGTGCTGATCAAGAAAAAATAAAGGAATTTTTAGTAACTGCGCTGAATAAAGAACTAAATCAATTCGTCAGGGGGCTTATGATGAGAATGTTGTTTGAATACAATTGGAGTGTCAGGGAAGAGTGGTATCAATGGTGTGAAGGGCTCAGCGAAGAAGATCTCTTAAAGAAACGCACTGGTGGAGTCGGCAGTATTCTGGAAACGCTGTTTCATATAGCGGATGCTGAGTGGAGCTGGATCCGTGTATTAAAAGGTGAAGATGCGTTTCTGGAAAATTTTACAGAATACGAGAACCTCGGCAAAGTGCGTGAGCTGGATTCCCGGTAT
>DATHVY010000132.1:0-6367 GCA_035461045.1 Planococcus sp. (in: firmicutes) | reverse complement strand
CCTTCGTCAAACAACGGATGGAAAATGAACATCGAATAGATGAAAAACACCATGACAGAAACCACACTCGCTAAAAAGAAAGCGGCATAGCTTCTCCGGTTCCGCAGAACATTACGGTAGGCGAGTTGACGCAAGGTCATTTACGGTTCCTCCAAGCAAGGACAATACATTCAGGATCCTTTGATAAAATGTCTGGCGACGGTCGTCGCCGTATACTTCGTTGAAGAACTCCCCATCTTTGATGAACAGCACCCTGTCGCAATAACTTGCGGCAATCGGATCATGTGTCACCATCACGATGGTTGTTTGTCCAGAACTGCTCAAAGAAGATAACAGCTCCAGAACGTCTCGCGATGTCTTGGAGTCAAGGTTGCCCGTCGGTTCATCGGCGAGGATGATGGATGGCTTATGAATCAGAGCACGCCCGATTGCCGTACGTTGTGCTTCTCCCCCAGAGATTTCATTGGGCCGCTTATGCAGGATTCCGTTCAAGCCAAGCTTATCGGCCATTTCCTTTACTCGCCGGTTCATTTCAGGAATCGGCACATAATCCAGTGTCAGCGGCAAAACCAGGTTTTCTTCGACGGTCAGCATCTGCAGCAGATTAAAGTCCTGAAAGACGAAGCCGAGCTTTCTTCTGCGAAACAGTGCGAGATCATTTTCATTCAATTCATGCGGATTGATGCCGTCAATCCGTATATCGCCAGCAGTCAACGAATCAATGGTGGAAATCAGATTCAACAACGTGGTCTTGCCGCTTCCCGAAGGACCCATCACCGCCAAGAACTCACCTTTTGGAACTTCGAAGCTCAGCTGGTTCAATGCCCGATGCGTCACTTTCCCTTCGTAAACTTTCGTCAACTCGTCGATTTTCAATAACACCTTCATTGTCCTCTCCTGCGGTATAATTTTGATCTGGGAACAGAATTGAAATCTCAGTTCCCTTGCCTGGTTCCGAAGAAATGTTCATCTCGTGCCCAAGCTGGCCGCATACTTCATTTGCCAAATACAAGCCCATTCCCGTGGATTCGGCAGTTTTCCTTCCGTTCTCTCCTGTGAAAAAAGCTTTGGTCACTCGGGGCAAATCAGAAGCGGGAATACCGATTCCTTCATCCCGAATCGAAAGCAAGATGCCGCCTTCTGTACAAATCGCTGCGATAAACACTTTTTTATTGGATTCGAACGTGTATTTCAAGGCGTTCGTCAAAAGCTGTCCGATGATGAATTTCATCCACTTCCGATCCGTCGCTATCGAAAAGTTTTCATCAATGGATATCTCTGGATAAACCCTTTTGGAGATGAACAATCGTTTGAGTTCTGTGACAGCTTCTGAAACAAGGTTTCGTAATGCCACCTGTTCCACTTGCATATCTTCTTTGAACGTGTCCAGCCTGGCGTTCATCAGCACCGTATCGAGTCCAGCCTTCAAGCGGTCCACTTCTTCCCTCACACTGTTTTTATCCAATTCCCGCTCTTCCTGAACCAAGAGATGGATTACAGACAAAGGGGTTTTCATTTGATGCACCCATTGGTTCATGAATTGCCGATGGCGATTTTGTGCGGCGTACAACGCCTGGACTTCGCGCTGGTAAATCTTATAAAGTTGTTGCTGGTACTTTTCAACTTCAATTTGCTCAGGCGATTTCGCGTCGCGTTGCAGTGCATGCTCAATCGTATCAGGTATTGTTAAAATTTTTTCATAGTACCGATACCTTTTGGCAAACCTTACCGACAGAAAAGTGGAAATCAGCAGCAAGCTGATGACGAATGAATACAGCGCTGTATCCAGATTTCTGAATCCGTCCAACCAATATAGCAGCATGATAAACGCGACCAGGATAAACTGAAAAACGATGAATGCCGCATGTTCCCTCAAAAATAATCGCAGCATTATGCTTCCTCCTCATGTATCAGCAGCCGGTATCCTGCGCCCCGCACCGTTTCAATGGTTGAAAGCACCCCGTAATCGGCCAGTTTCCTGCGGATGCGTGTCATATTGACATTTAGCGTATTTTCATCCACAAACGATTGATCGTCCCATAATTCTTCAAGCAATTGTTCCCGTGTCAGGATTTTCGGGCTCTTTTCCAACAACAGTTCCATGATTGTACTTTCCTTTTTCTGCAGAGGAATCACCAGCGATTTCACGTGAAGCTCCATCCGTTCCATATATAAGACGAGCCGTCCCGCCTTGATGGACCGTTCTTCCTGTTTTGGTGCATATTCGCCATAAGCCCGCCGCAAATGGCTTCTTATTTTTGCAAGGACGATTTCATAGTGGAAAGGTTTCGTAATGAAATCATCTCCGCCATTTTCCAAAGCAAACACTTGGTCCATTTCCCCTGAACGTGCAGATATGAAAAGAATCGGACACGTGGTTTCCAAACGCAGTTGCCTGCACCAGTAATATCCATCATAGGACGGCAGATTGATGTCAAGCAAGATCAGGTGGGGATGGAACGCTTCTGATTCTTCCAAAATCCGGTCAAAGTCTTTGGCTGTTGCCACTTCATAATGATATTTCCGTAACGTTTCGGCAAGCAGCGCCGCTATTTTCAAATCATCTTCCACGATGAATATTCTTTTAGCAGTCATAAAACTCCCCCCTTCTTCCGTTTTATTCCATTCTAACAAAAGAGCCTGCAATGAGCAGGCTCTCACTTGAAAATATTAGTAAATCAATTTCAAAAATTCCTCTTTTGTAATACCACCCAAATATTTCGGAATGTCGAAATGGCTAATGGCTTCATCCAAGGACGCTCGTTCGTATTTCACTCCGACAATCGCCTGCTCGATTTCCTGCACATCGCCGACTCCAAAGAAATCGCCATAAATATGCGCTTCTTTTACAGTTCCGCCTTCAACTAGCAACCGCACATCAATGCCGCCTACAGGATAGCGGTGGGAATGCTTGACGTTGAATTTCGGCGACTTGCCATAATTCCAATCCCAGTTGGCGTATCGTTTTCTTGATAATTCATGAATATTTCCCCAATCGTCCTCGGTCAATTCCCAATAACGGACTTTTTCTTCTCCTTCAAACAAGGAATGCAGAATTTCAGAGCGGAACTCTTCAACACTCTTAGGCTCTTTCAGAAACTCGGAAATATTGGCCACTCGGCTGCGAATCGATTTGATGCCTTTGGACTCAATTTTCTCTTTGCTGACTTTCAACGCGGACACCACTTCTTCCACATCTGTATCAAATAATAAGGTTCCGTGGCTGAACATGCGCCCTCTTGTTGAAAATTGCGCATTGCCGGAAATTTTCCGTCCTTCCACCAGTAAATCATTGCGGCCGGACAACTCGGCGTTAACTCCCATGCTTTGCAGAGCCTTTACAACCGGCTCCGTAAACTTTTGGAAATTGCGGAAGCTGTTGCCGTCATCTACTGTGATAAAGCTATAATTCAAATTTCCGTGGTCGTGGTAGACTGCTCCCCCACCCGATAAACGGCGGACCACATGAATGCCGTTGGAATCCACATAATCGGTATTGATTTCTTCTGACGAATTTTGGTTCTTCCCGACAATGATGGATGGTTCGTTTGTGTAAAACAATAGGAATGGATCTTTTTCAACATCCATTGTATTCAATAGGTATTCCTCAATGGCAAGATTGATGCGCGGATCGGTGATTCCTTTATTATCTACAAAATACATAAGCTCTCTCCTTTAACTTTCTAGGCTATATTCAGTTTAACCGATTATTTTAATAAATTCACGATTCAGGGTTGACTATTCGTTTCTGTTATAATACACTGATACAAATACCAACAGTACTATAACAAAGGAGATGGAAAATATGATGGAAAACGTAGTAGAATTTTTCAAGAATTTGCCTCCGAAACAATGCGCCACTTGCGGAACTAAAATCGAAGAACAGCATGAATGTTATGGTACTAAGTGCGATCGTTGCAACGAAGTATAATACATAAAAAAGGCAAGCGGCAAAAAATGCGCTTGCCTTTTTTATTTTGTCCCAATACATACACTGAATGCTGTACTGATACAGTTGCTGATTTTTTCTCTAACTGTGCAGTTTGAAAAGCCTCCCACAAAGAATCGTGGGAGGCTTTTTTTATTCAATGCAAAATTCCAGGGTGTTAAACAGAGGCTTCCCAGCGGTTGAAAATTCGTTCCGCTGCTTTTTCACCTTGGGCAATGCATTCGGGAATGCTGGACCCTCTATAGGAACAGCCAATCAGTTGAATCATCGGGAACGCTTCTTCCACCGCTCCTTGGGCTTTGCTGATGCGTTCGTGGTGCCCGACAAAGTATTGCGGCATGGTTTCTTTGAACCTTGAAACAATCGTGAATAACGGTTCACCTTCGATGGAAATCAGCTTTTTCAAATCCGTCAAAACGATTTTTTCGATTTCCTTATCCGATAAATCGACAACCGCTTCATCACCCACACGCCCAATGTTGCATTTCAGCAGTGCTTTGCCCGGCGGTGCCATGAACGGCCATTTTTTATGCAGCCAGGTGCAAGCTGTTATCACGCAATCGCTGTTGCGTGATACTGAAAACCCGCTTCCTTCCGCCGGCAAATCCAATGCTTCTTCAGGAAACGCCATCACGACGGTTGCCACCGAAGTGGCCGGCATTTCCTTCAAGTCCTCCAGCAGGCCATGAGGTTTGAAAATAGTCTGCGCCTTTGAATGGGGCAAAGCAAACACCACTTCGTCAGCGATGACTGTTGAATCGTTGTTCAAACTTAAAATCAGCCCATCTCCGGCTCTTTTGAAACTTTGGACTTTGACCCCTTTTAGCAAGTCGCAATCGGCCAGGTCCGCTTCCAATGCTTTCACTAATGTTTCTAGTCCATTCTGAAAGCTTTGAAACCGTCCTGCCACATCAGCGATGCTGACTGCGGATGGATGATTCTCCCGGTGAAGTTTCTTTAAGCCCAAAATCAGGCTGCGATGCTCCCTTTCCACTTCATAATAAAGGGGAAAGGCCGCTTGCAGACTGATTTTGTCAATATCTCCGGCATATATGCCGGACAACAAAGGTTCAATCAAATTCTCCACCAATTCATTGCCAAAGCGGCGGCGCATGAATTTCCCGAGTCCGATATCCCCAGTTCCGGAAGCTTTCGGAAGGAGAATATCTCCGGCCGCGCGAACTTTTCCGCTCCAGGAAATCACATCAGCGGTCAGAAAAGAACGATAAGCGGTCGGAACTCCCAAAATAAAATCGGAAGGTATTTTATGAAGTTGATCTTCGACAACCACATACGTTTGGCCAGGGGTGCTTGTGAGCAATCGATCTTGGATGCCCAAGCTTTCTGCTAAACCATCTACACTTCTTTCAAGCGAGAGAAAAGAGTCCGGGCCTCGCTCAATGACAAAACCATCTTTACGGACTGTTTGTATTGCTCCGCCCATCCTGTGAGTCGCTTCAATAACAGTAAGATCAATTGGAATCTGACGTTTCTTCGACTGCTTTTGCAAGTGATATGCAGCAGAAAGACCCGTAATTCCTCCGCCTACAATTACTATTTTCCGCGTTTTCTCCATGTCGTTTCCTCATCGCTTTCCATCGGATTTAGTTGGCAGCCAATTTATTCATAACTACATCAGCAAGGCCATCGATAAACAACGGCTGCACGTTTGGCATTTCCGGACGGTGATATGCTGCGCCTACTTCATCACAGACAATCTTGCATTCATAATCATTATCAAACAGCACTTCCAAATGGTCAGCCACAAAGCCTACCGGTGTGTATACAAAAGACTTATAGCCTTTTTGTTCGAACAGATCTCTAGTTAAGTCCTGCACGTCGGGTCCGATCCACGGGTCAGGTGTTTGACCGGCACTCTGCCAGCCCACTTCAACGTTGCTGACACCTGCAGCTTGAGAAATCAGGTCAGCCGTTTCTTGCAGTTGATCAGGGTACGGATCGCCATTCGCGATGATTTTCTCCGGCAACGAATGCGCAGAAACGATCAAACATGCAGTGGCACGCTCTTCTTCAGACATTCCAGCAAATGTTTCGCTGATTTTTTCTCCCCAGTATTGAATAAACTTCGGTTCTGTATACCAGCTTTCCACTGAGGTCATTGAAATGCCTGCTTTATCTGCAGCTTCCTTCGCACGTCCATTGTAGGATTTAACAGAGAACGTCGAAAAATGAGGTGCAAGAACGATTGAAACAGCTTCCGTGATGCCGTCACGCTTCATCGCTTCTACGCCATCTTCAACGAAAGGTTCGATGTGCTTTAATCCGAGATACATTTTAAATTCAATTTCATCCTGAATTTCGTTCAAACGGTCCTGCAAAGCATTCGCCTGTTCCAGTGTAATGCGCGCCAATGGAGAGATTCCCCCGATTGCTTGGTAGCGCTCTTTCAAATCGTCA
>DATHVY010000131.1:0-4237 GCA_035461045.1 Planococcus sp. (in: firmicutes) | reverse complement strand
TTCCTCTAGATAGTCGTGGTACTTTCCCCCCCGTTTCAGGGTTCCGTAAGTAAATAAAAGCATGTTAAAATCCTCCATACAAAAACCGGAGGCGATCAAGCATCCGGTTTGTTCAATTTCCATTGGCTATAGCAATACTTCAAGTTCTTTTTGAGTTTATACGTTGAAACGGAAAAGCATTACATCTCCGTCTTTGACGATGTATTCTTTTCCTTCCTGGCGTACTTTTCCGGCTTCTTTAGCAGCAGCCATTGAACCAATTTCCACCAGGTCGTCATAAGCAACGGTTTCTGCACGGATAAATCCGCGTTCGAAATCAGAATGGATCACGCCCGCACATTGTGGGGCTTTCATGCCTTTTTTGAACGTCCACGCACGCACTTCCTGCACGCCGGCGGTGAAATAAGTCGCCAGTCCAAGCAAGTCATACGAAGCTTTGATCAATTGATCCAGACCGGATTCCTTGATGCCCAGCTCTTCCAGGAACATCGCTTTTTCGTCGTCTTCCAGTTCTGCCATCTCTTCTTCGATCTTCGCGCAAACCACGATGACGATTGCGTTGTCCTGCTCAGCGAACTCACGGACTTTCTGCACGTATTCATTGCTGTCGGCATCGGCAATTTCGTCTTCAGAAACATTTGCCGCATACAGCATCGGTTTGATCGTCAAAAGATTCAACCCTTTGGCAATGCGCAGTTCATCGTCCGTAAAGTCGATTGAACGTGCCAACTGGCCGTTTTCAAATGCATCACGAAGCTTGAACAACACCGGCTCTTCCGCGATGGCGTCTTTGTCTTTTTGTTTGATCAGTTTTGCCGCACGCGCAATGCGTTTTTCGATGCTTTCCATATCAGCCAGGATCAATTCCAAATTGATGACTTCAATATCCGAAATCGGATCAACCGTTCCGGAAACGTGTGTGATGTTGTCGTCTTTGAAACAACGTACCACTTGAACAATTGCGTCCACTTCGCGGATATGGGAAAGGAATTTATTGCCCAGGCCTTCGCCTTTGCTGGCGCCTTCGACAATTCCTGCGATATCGGTGAATTCAAAAGCGGTTGGAATGGTTTTTTTCGGGACAACCAGTTCCGTCAGCTTGTCGAGCCGCTCATCGGGAACTTCTACAATCCCCACGTTTGGATCTATCGTACAGAACGGATAGTTCGCTGCTTCAGCGCCCGCCTTTGTAATTGCATTGAATAATGTGGATTTCCCCACGTTTGGTAATCCTACAATCCCTGCAGTTAATGCCATAGGATTCACGACCTTTCTTCTATATGAAACGATTTTTTATACAACCACTCTATTATAGGAATGAAACAGCGAAAAGTCCATTGTTCATCCTTCTTCGGCCTTGATGAGCACCTTTTTCATCTTCTTATTGAATTCGACTCTCGGAAGCATGACGCTATGCTGGCATCCTTCGCACTTGATGCGGATATCGGCTCCCATGCGAATGATCTTCCAGGCATTGGCGCCGCACGGATGGCCTTTTTTCATCTCGACAACATCATTCAATCCAAATTCTTTCATTTCCATTGGCCAGACCCCTTTTACTTTTTAGTAATCGCAGACGAATTCGAATCTCCCGGTGAACGCTGCACCATGACCATGCGGGGATATGGAATTTCCACTCCACGCTCGTCGAGATATTCCTTCAAATCGCGGCGCAATCCCCGGGCAACAGCAAAATGCTGCATCGGCAAGGTTTCCGCAGTGATCCGGACGACCACTTCGGTTGTCGTCAAATTCTGTACACCCAACAACTCAGGTTGCTTGATGATTTGTTCGTACCGCTCCTGCAGAGTTCCCAAAAATTCCTGAATCAGGTTTTCCACTTTGGCGATGTCCGATTCATACGAAATATTAACGTCCACAACGGCGATGGAGTTGTGAATAGAAAAATTCACCACGTCCGTTACGTTGCCGTTCGGAAAAATGAACAGTTCGCCGGTCCAGGCCTTCACTTTTGTCGTGCGCAGTCCGATTTCTTCGACCGTTCCTTCTGCTGAACCGATTCTCACATAATCCCCAACCGAAAATTGATCTTCGAAAATGATGAAAAAACCGGTGATGATATCTCTCACGAGGTTTTGGGCACCAAAGCCAATGGCCAATCCCAGCACCCCGGCTCCGGCAATCAAACCGGTGATGTCGATGGTAAAGGCCGACAGAATGGAGATGATGGCAATAAAATAAATCACATACGCCACAACATTTTCCAGCAACTTCGACAGGGTTTGCTGACGTCTTTCGTTATATAACAGCGGCCCCTTCAGGCGGACAGAAAACGTTTTTCGTATCAGCGCTCTCGCCATCTTCACTCCAACGACTGCAGCAATCGTCACAAGAATCACACGCAACAGCACCAAGCCGACGGCAATCCACATGGCTTCGCTCAACAACATATCTCTGGATTCTACTACGACTGTTTCTAAATCCATTTTAACACCTTCCCTACTAACACTTACATCCAATTAAACTCGTAAATCACCGTGACAATGAGCGCTACAACCAGAACACCCGGCAATAGATTGGCTACACGAATCTTTGTGATGCCCATCAAGTTCAAGCCGATTGCCACAATCATCAATCCCCCGGTAGCCGTCATCTCCATGATGAACATGTCCAATGCCGCTTCCGGAATCAGTAAACTGATTTGAGTCGCAAATAGTGCGATTAAACCTTGATAGACGAAAACCGGGATCGCAGCGAGGATAACCCCGATCCCGAGGGTGGAAGCCAGGATAATGGAGGTGAATCCATCAATGATTCCTTTGGACATCAAAACGCCGTGTTCGTTGCTTAAACCACTTTCTAAAGCTCCAATGATACCCATGGCTCCAATAACAAAAATTAGCGTTGCTGTGACAAATCCCTGGGCGATGCTTCCTTTACTTTCTTTCGCACCCAACATCCGTTCAATCCAATGGCCAAAGTCGTTTAAAATTTTGTCCAGATCCATCCATTCACCTATTACGGCGCCTAATACGAGACTAATGATGACGATGATGAAATTCCCGCTTTGGAATCCCATCTGCAATCCAAGCACCATCACGGCTAAACCGATCACATACATCACTGTTTCTTTCATTCTATCGGGGATATTGCGCAAAGCTCTGCCGATTAACGTGCCGATAATAATCAAAACTGCATTTACCAAAGTTCCAAAGAGAACCATATCAGGTTCCCCCTTCCGTCTTGTTCGCCTATTCGAGCCGAAATTTCTTTTTTCATTGCAAAACAGAACCTATCTTCCATTTATAGGAAAATAGGTTCCTTTACCGCTTTTCAGCTCTAGAATCATTATCCTGCCTGGTTCTTACGTTAATTTAACAGCTCGAGAATCCGTTCCAGATCTTCTTCGGAGAAAAATTCGATTTCAATTTTCCCTTTGTTCTTTGTTTTTTTAATAGAAACCTTGGTCCCGAACCGCTCTCTCAATTCGGACTGCTTTTCTTCCAGATGTAAGTCTTTCTTCTTCTCAACTGTTTCACGTGGAACATCTTCATTCAACCGCTGTACCAAGCTTTCCAGCTGGCGCACGTTTAAGTTTTCTTTGACTGTTTTAGCAGCAATGTCTGGAATCAATTTCTTAGCACGGAGACCCAGTAGCGTGCGCCCGTGTCCCATCGACAATTCTTTCTCAGATACCATATCCCGCACTTCTTGCGGCAAAGCCAACAATCTTACGTGGTTGGCGATATGCGGCCGGCTTTTGCCTAGCCGGAACGCCAGCTGTTCTTGGGTCAGATTGAGTGCTTCCATCAGCTTCTGATAGGCTTCCGCCTCTTCAATTGGTGTCAAGTCTTCCCGCTGCAAGTTTTCCAGAATCGCAAGTTCCATCATTTGTTGATCTGTGAATTCTTTGACGATTGCCGGTACTTCTTTCAGTTTCGCCAGTTTTGCTGCTCGGAAACGACGCTCCCCTACTACCAGTTCGTAGTGCTTGCCGGTTTTCCGGACGACGACCGGCTGCAAAATTCCATGCTCTTTAATGGAATCCGATAATTCCTGTAAAGCACCCTCATCAAAAATCTTGCGGGGCTGAAATGGATTTGCACGCAGAGAGGTAATGCTGATTTGGTTAACAGTTTCTGTCCCGCCTGCTGATTCTCCTGGAAACAGCGCGTTTATGCCTTTTCCTAATCCTTTAGCCATTGCGGATCACTTCCTTCGCCAATTCTAGATAGACTTCTGCGCCTCTGGATTTTGGATCATAAATAATAATTGG
>DATHVY010000130.1:0-4855 GCA_035461045.1 Planococcus sp. (in: firmicutes) | reverse complement strand
GTGTTCGGCTCAGCGCCAAAATTGACTGGTGCCGAAGAGAACATTTTGGAATCGGTTTTTAACTCTACGTGGACTTCAAGTCCGATAATCGTTTCAAAGTTCATTGGGCAGCTCCCTCCTGGATTTGAGGAGTTTTCTTATGGAAATCGGTTGCTTGCTCATAAGCATGGGCAACACGATAAACGGTTTCTTCATCGAAATAGCTGCCGATGATCTGCAATCCAAGGGGCAGGCCATTATCAAAGCCGCAAGGAACCGAAATTGCCGGTACACCCGCAAGGTTAACAGGAATCGTCAAAATATCATTGGCATACATTGTCAAAGGTTCATCCACTTTTTCACCGATTTTAAATGCAGGCGTCGGCGTTGTAGGACCGATAATTACATCATATTGGGCAAAGGCATCATCGAAATCTTTTTTGATCAATGTCCGGACTTTTTGGGCTTTTTTATAATAGGCATCGTAATAACCTGAACTCAATGCATAAGTTCCAAGCATGATGCGGCGTTTCACTTCATCGCCAAATCCTTCTGACCGGGTGTTCATGTAGAAATCAAGCAGGTTCCCCGCTTTTTCAGTGCGGTAGCCATAACGGATTCCGTCAAAACGAGACAAATTGGATGAAGCTTCCGAGGAAGCCAGAATATAATATGCGGATAACGCGTATTTGGAATGCGGCAGTGAAATTTCCTCAACAATCGCCCCTTTGCCTTCCAGCACTTTCAAAGCTTCTTTCACTGCTTTAATCGAAGATTCCCCGACGCCTTCAGCAAAATATTCCTTCGGTACACCGATGCGCAAACCTTCCACATCACCGGTCAATGCAGCTGCAAAATTCGGCACTTCGATATTAGCAGATGTGGAGTCACGCTCATCATGCCCGCAAATGGCCTCCAATAGACGTGCATTGTCTTCCACAGTGCGTGTGATAGGCCCGATTTGATCCAATGAAGAAGCGTAAGCGACCAGGCCAAATCGTGAAATCCGCCCGTAGGTTGGCTTCATCCCGACTACGCCACAAAAAGCGGCTGGCTGGCGGATGGAACCGCCGGTGTCTGAACCGAGTGAAAAAGGCACTTCACCCGCTGCTACAGCTGCTGCCGAACCACCAGATGAACCTCCGGGAACCGTTTCCAGGTTCCATGGGTTTTTTGTGTTTTTATAATATGAGTTTTCGTTAGACGAACCCATCGCGAATTCATCCATATTCAATTTACCTACGATGATCATTCCTGCTGCTCGCAGTTTTTCTACGACCGTCGCATTATAAATCGGATTAAAACCTTCCAAAATGCGGCTTGAACAAGTTGTCTCAAGTCCTTCAGTTACAATATTGTCCTTCACGCCAATCGGCAATCCGAATAAAGGGCCACGCTCGCCAAAAGGCACTTCATCCATTTCACTCGCCTGACGCGTTGCTTCGTCTTCGTTCAACGCTAAAAAAGCATCGACATGAGGCTCCAGAGCATGGATGCGTTCGAATGTTTCTTTTGTAATGTCTGCAATCGTTGCTTCTTTGTTATGTATCAATTCCTGCAATTCTGCAGATGTTTTGTCAACAAATTTCATCGGGTTTCCCTCCTCACTGTCAGTCCAGAATAGTTGGCACTTTTACGTGTCCTGCTTCCTGCTCTCTTACGTTTTTCATCACCTGTTCAATCGGCAAACCGGGGCTTGCTTTATCTTCACGCAAAACGTTCACTACAGGCAACACATGCGTTGTCGGCTCTACACCTTCTGTATCAAGTTCGTTGAGCAATTCCATTGCATTCGTGATTGCTTCCAATTGTTCCGCAAAATGCTCGGCTTCTTCGTCTGTTATCGCGAGACGCGCCAAATGTGCCACTTCAATTACTTCTTCTTTTGTTATTTTCGCCATTTTTCTACACCTCCGGTATCACTAAACATACGGTCTATCATACCATTTTTCTAAAAAGATGAATAGGGACAGCCTGCTGGCTCCCCCCTCTCATTGCAAATCAATCATAAATATGGACAATCGGTTCCGTTTCATCGATTTCCCTTAGTATCAACGCTTCCGGACCATTGGTCGACGTCACGCTGACTTCCACTTCGATATTTTCAGGAAAATGCTCCAGAACAAGCCCTGTTAAATACTGTGTGAATCCAATCACTTCTGAAGAACCGTAAAATTCAATCGGAATATCTATTTGCAATTTACGGATGCGGTCATCCTGATAAAATCCGGTACCGATTACACTCGTGAAATTGGAAAAATACACTTCCACGTCCTGTTTGAAATTCCGGAAGGAAGTGTCCGCTTCCCGGTATTTTTCTTCCGAACTGGAATTTGGAAAAACCGTGTATTCCTCATTGACGCCCGTCCAGTTCCCTGTTGCGGTTTGCCCTCCTGGGGCTATCCCATAAGAAAAATACGTGCCAGGCGAGATGGAGTTTCTGCTCTTCTGCTGGAACAGGCCAACCATAATCGGAACGTTGTCCATTCCTTCTCTTTCGCGCAGACGGGAAACGATTTCATCCGCCATCCGACGCCCTTCTTCTTCCAGCTGTGCGCGTGGGATCTCTTCTTCATACGAAATTCCATCGATTGAATTGTAATAGACGCTGTTCAGCGCCAATCCGATTGAAACGCCACCCAGGCGAATCGTTTCTTCATTGGTTTTCACTAAATAATTCTGTTCAACGATATGGGAGAGAATTTCTGGTGACGGCCGCTCCCCATCCGCTCGTTCTTCGTCAGTTCGTGTATCGGTAGAGTTTAGACCCAGTGGATTATGTCCGGCTGGCACTTCTTCATCCTCGGCCAGTTCGCCGGCATTTCGCTGCAGCCATGCCACTGAATCATCCAGTGTTATTTTTTGCCCTTCCTGAAAATAATAATCATCAGGTGAAAATTGGCGTTGGGACAGTCTCAGAAGACCGCCTTCAACTTCTTTAATATCGTATTTCGAATAGATGCGGCTGACGATCCTGCCTCTTACAGCACTTTGCTTATAAGGCAGAAGCGTCCGGTAATATTGTTCATCGAGCTGCATGCTCGGGATGATCGCCATTTCCACATCTTCCGTTCCAATGACTTCAGTTTCGTTTGTTGCAGAAGGAACACACCCTGCCAGCAGCAAAATGCTGATTGGGACCCACCATATGTGTTTCATTGAATAATCTCCTCGTCAGCTCAATTCATTGATGAGACGATCTTCGTCCCATACTTCCACTTTCAATTCCAGCGCTTTTGCCAACTTTGAACCAGCTTCTTCTCCGGCTATTACCAGATCCGTTTTCTTGCTGACACTGCCTGAAATTTTACCGCCCAGTTCTTCGATCTTCCGCTGAGCTTCTTGCCTTGGCATTCTTTCAAGTTTACCGGTCAACACGATTTTTTTCCCAGCGAACGCATTGGCTCCGGCTTCAACGCGAATCCGTTTTCCGGTGTATGTTAAGTTGACGTTTGCCTCCGCTAAACGTTCCATCAGCTTTTGAACTTCTTCATTCTCAAAATAAGTCACGATAGAATCTGCCATTTTATCGCCGATTTCATGAATCTCCGTTAATTCTTGTGCGGAAGCTTTCATAAGGCTGTCCATTGACCCGAAATGCTCAGACAGGATCCGTGCTCCGCGTTCGCCGACGTGGCGAATACCCAGCCCGAATAATAATTTTTCCATTGAATTGCTTCTCGAAGCATCAATGGCTGCAATCAGGTTGGATGCCGATTTCTCGCCCATGCGTTCCATCGTCAGTAATTGCTTGTCGGTCAAACGGTACAAGTCGGATATGTCTGTGATCAACCCTTCGCGGTATAATTGCTGAATCACTTTCTCCCCTAGGCCATCAATGTTCATGGCGTTGCGGGAAACAAAATGGATCAGCCCTTCCGTAATTTGTGCGGGACATTTTGGATTGACGCACCTGAGTACAACTTCTCCTTCGATGCGGACTAGCTCCGCTTCGCATGCCGGACAATGCGTCGGCATGCAGAAGGGCTGTTCTTCTCCGGTCCGCTGGTCAGGCAAGGACGCAACCACTTCGGGAATAATATCCCCGGCTTTGCGGATGATCACTTTGTCGCCGATTCGGATATCTTTCTCTTTGATCAAGTCTTCATTGTGCAAAGACGCCCGCTGAACAGTCGAACCTGCCACAGAAACCGGATCGAGTATTGCTGTTGGGGTCACTGCGCCGGTCCGTCCCACGCTCAATTCGATGTCACGTATGGTGGTCATCACTTCTTCAGCAGGAAACTTATAAGCGGTTGCCCACTTCGGGCTTTTCGCTGTAAAACCCAGTTCCTGCTGCTGCAGAAAGCTGTTTACTTTAATGACGATGCCATCGATTTCATAGGAAAGTTCATGACGGTTTTGGGTCCATTGTTCGGTGAAGGCCAGCACATCTTCCACTGTTTTACATACTTGGCGTTCACTGTTTGTCTTGAAGCCGAGTTCGTTCAGATATTGCAACGATGCATCGTGCTCAGCCACCCCATAACTTTCCCCATCTCCGCCGATGCCGTAAATGAAAACATCGAGATTGCGGCTGGCGGCTATTTTCGGATCCAGCTGGCGAAGAGATCCAGCAGCCGCATTTCGCGGATTGGCAAAAAGCTCTTCCCCGCGTTCAGCACGCTCTTCGTTCAATTGATGGAACGAACGCTTCGGCATGAACACTTCTCCGCGCACTTCGATTGAAACGGGTTTGTTCAATTTCAACGGAATGGTGCGTATGGTGCGCAGGTTAACCGTGATGTCTTCTCCGATTCTCCCGTCACCGCGTGTCGCTCCTCTTTGAAATTGGCCATTTTCATAGATGAGTGAAACGGCAAGCCCATCGATTTTCAGCTCACAAACATATTCGATCTCATCACCCGCACCGCTC